>CAXSDU010000001.1:0-579 GCA_964236165.1 uncultured Parafilimonas sp.
TAATAGCCGCAAAGCAACCCATTACAGACATGGTGCTTTGCCGCTATTTAAAACAAAGAAAGATTGATAAAAATATTGCAGATAAATATTGCTATGAAATGGGATTTAAGTTTAGTAATAAAGATGCTAAACATATTGCAATCGGATTCAAAAATAGTGCCGGTGGATATGAATTAAGAAGTGATTATTTTAAGTTAACCAGCTCTCCAAAATATATTACTTACATAACAAACGACAAACAAAATTGTGAGATAAAAACAGATGTTGTAAGCACTCATTTTATTGCTTCAGAGGTACTAAAAAACGAATGTAAAAACGACGATGAAAATCTCTCTGATCAGCCATCAATTGTATCACAAAATGAAGATGCGAAAAGCGGTTTAAAACCTACTCTAAAAAACAAAATTGAATACCAGCTCCAAACAATAACGCAAGCAAAATCCATTGCTGTATTTGAGGGCTTTTTTGACTTCTTGAGTTATCAAACTGTACATCAAAACCAACAGCAACCGCTGACAGATTTTCTGGTACTTAATTCACTTGCTTTCTTTAAAAGAAGCCTGCTGTTAATGGAAAAGC
>CAXSDU010000001.1:589-1596 GCA_964236165.1 uncultured Parafilimonas sp.
ACCATGATGAAGCAGGGAAAAAATGTCTTGAGATTGCATTAAAGCGTTCATCTAAATACAAAGATGAAAGCAGTTTGTATGAAGGATGCAAAGATCTTAATGATTGGGTCATGCATTTTGGTAAGGTTGAACATAAGCAATCTTTGAAGCGATCTTTTAAAATAGGATTGCCATAAGTTGTTAGATGAAGTCTTCTAATCAGCGAGGCTAATGTTTCTCATATAATAACTGTGTGAGAACGTTCCTTGATTCAATCCTGTTGTAATAGTAAATTCAAATATCCTTTTGCAGTAAAACCTGAGCTGGCAATGGTTGTAAAAATCATTAGAATTAGTCTGGTACTTCCGGCACTGTATGTTTCAAATTGGGGCATTCAAAGACCCCTTATAGGAGAGTAAACACTTATGACGGAAGGCAGAAGGTTATTTAAAAATTTTATTATGGAAAAGAAAGAAAAAAAGACAAAGAAAAATCAGTTCGTCAACATGCCTGTGCTAAATGGTAATGCTGCAGGCATTGACATTGGCGGCAGCATTCATGCTGTTGCAGTTCCGCAAGGACGCGATGAAACATCGGTACGCACATTTGGCGCCATGACCTGCGACTTAAGAGAAATCGTAGCATGGCTACAAAAATGTAATGTAGATACAGTAGCCATGGAGTGTACCGGAGTTTATTGGAAGCCACTATATGCAATGCTGGTGCATAATGGCTTTGAAGCGTATTTAGTCAATGCGCAGCATGTAAAGAATGTAACGGGAAGAAAGACTGATCAAGGTGATGCACAATGGCTGCAGCAGCTACATAGCTGCGGTTTACTCAGGAGTTGTTATTTACCCGATGCCGAGCAGGAATCGCTGCGTGCATTGGTGCGTTACAGAAGGGTGCTCATTCATGATTGCAGCCGTTACATTTTGCGCATCCAAAAAGCACTGGAATTAATGAATATTAAAGTACAAACTGTGCTTGCAAACATCATGTGTAAAAGTGGTATTGCCATCATTGAA
>CAXSDU010000001.1:1647-21610 GCA_964236165.1 uncultured Parafilimonas sp.
GTAAGAGCAAAAAAAGATGTTATCATGCAATCATTGGAAGGCGACTGGCTGCCTGAGCATTTGTTTTTACTTGAAGAAAATTACAGGTGTTACCAGTTCATGCTACAAAGAATTGAAGCATGTGAAAAAGAGATTTTATTGCAGCTGGAACGCTATGAAGCAAGCCTCAATGAAGGTGTTGTTACACTAAAGAATGAAGCGCCTAAAAAAGAAATTACAGACCGCTTTCTGAAAAGAAAAATGGAGAAGCCGCATCCTGTTTTAAACACGATGCCTTACCTCGAAAAAATCTTCGATGTAAACGTGCTTGCCATCTATGGTTTAAGCGATGTTGGAGCACTTGAAATACTTTCTGAAACAGGAACTGATTTAAGTAAATGGCCAACAGAAAAACACTTCGTTTCATGGCTGAATTTATGCCCGAATAATAAAGTATCCGGCGGCAAAATTATCAGCAGTAAATTAATGAAAAGAAAGACGAACATGGCGGCGCAAGCCTTCCGTGCTGCAGCCAATGGCGTGCAAAAAAGTGATCACTGGTTAGGTAATTATTTCAGAAGAAAGAAAGAAAAGGGTGGGCAGAAATACGCCATTGTGGCAACTGCAAATAAGCTCGCTACTATCTATTATAAGATGGTTCGCAACAAGCAAGAGTTCAATCCAATTGACTTGCAGGAGTACCAGGAAAAGTACAGGCAGGCAAAGATTTTATATCTCGAAAAGAGATTGCAGCAACTTAAAGAAAAGCAAGCTTCGGCATAAAGCATTGATGATAATCTTTAAAAATAAATTCTAAAAATGATAAGTGATGGCAAAGAGAATTTGGGTATTGAGCAGGAGAACTTGAAGGTAGTTATATAGAAGTGAAGGTAGTTATATAGAAGCCAGCTATGTTTTGGTAATCCCAAAACGCTGGTTTTTTCATGCCGCTCCTGCGGCATTCAAAAATTGATGAGATAAACGGATAGTGAAAAAGCAATGTGTAAATGGAATCTGTTAATATAAATAATGCAACTAAAAAGCCTTCAAAAAGAAGAGGTGGGCGCCCTGTCAAACCTGTTAAAAGAAAAAAAACGCTTACCATAAAATGTACTTCTGTAGAGGAACTGCTCATTAAAGCACAAGCTAAACAGGGAGGCATTACTGTATCAGAATACCTGCGAACACTTGGAGTAAAAGGTAAAGTTGTCATGCAAATAAAAACAATTGACCCCGAAGTTTTAAAGCTAACGGGAGCCCTAAATCACGACGGTGCATTACTTAATCAAATAGCTAAAAAAAGAAATTCCAATGAGGAACTAAATGCTTTTGAAAGAGCAGAATTAATAATGCTTACAGGAAGATTAAAAATGATTGTTTCAGAGATTGAAAAATGTTTAAAATGATTGGTAAAGTGACTATCGGGAAATCGTTTAGAGGATGCCTGTTGTATTGTTTAAATGATAAACGAAAACAGCACCCTGATGAAGAAATTTTCAAAAACAGGGCAGAGATTATTGCCTTTAATCAATGTAACGGAACTGCACAAGAATTAATCAGGCAATTTAACCAGGTGAGAGGATTAAATCCGAAGCTTTCAAAACCTGTTTTACATATAACTTTAAGCCTGGCGCCAGGCGAACATTTATCAAAGGATAAACTAATGGAAGTTACAGAACAATGTGCTAACGAATTTGGCTTTGAAAACAATCAATATGTTTCTGTTTTGCATAAAGACACCGGGCACCAGCATATACATATTGTAGCCAACAGAATTGGCTTTGATAAGAAAACTGTCAGCGACAGCAACAGCTATAAAAGAGTAGCAACTTTTTGCAGAAAGATGGAATTGAAATTTAGGCTAAAACAAGTACTTAGTCCAAAACAATTTTTATCAAAAGAACAGCGGTTGTTACCAAGAAATGATGAACGTAAAAAACAGTTAAGCCTGCTAATCAGAAGAACATTATATAACGCTAAAGATTTTGACCATTTTGTAAGGTTAATGCAGTCAAAAGGATATAAAGTGATTAAAGGCAGAGGTATCTCGTTTATTGATGATAAGAAGGTAAAAATAAAAGGCAGCGAAGTCGGATACTCACTACAAAAAATAGAACAGCGATTGGAACTTCAACACCGTATTAAAAATGATAGAGAATTTTTTAAACAAGTAAATGAAAGAAAGCCATTGAGAGCTTCGACTGAATCTATAAATTATGTTTCAATCAAAGATGAAAATAGTTCTGTTACAAATCAGCTTAACAAGAATATTTCCGAAACAGTTAATGCGTTATTAAAACCTGAGCAAATGCAGGAGCACATAAATCCAAACTTGCTGGTGAAGAAAAAAGAAAGAAAGAAGAAGCAGGGGCTTCGATTATAAATCCAAAACACATCGCATGAAACGAGGATATATTAATTCTCCTAAGTTCATTGAATACCTTTTTATGAGAAAGTACAACTAAATAGTTTCAATAAATTCTATTTCAGCTGCAATACTTTATGTGAGTTAAACCAAAAGCATTTTTAAAGGATTTTGAACTGCAAGTTGTTGTTTAAGTTTTAATTAAAGAAGTTTAAACTACCATAAACTTTTTAGTTTCTGCCATAAACTTTTTATTAAAGCCATTAACTAAACTAACCATATATCGGCTTTATTTCAAAATAAGTTTACACCATAACAATTAAAATAAATGTTATGAACACTAAAACAACTTCAGCTAAACAACAAAACTTTTCATTGTTAAAAAAACTAGTTTCCATTTTCTTCTTTCTATTAATTTTTTATGTATTGCCACTTTCAGTAAAGCCTCAATTACTCATTAATTGGCGGGTTATCTTCCTTGGTACTATTTGCACTATTCTATACTTAACCCAACCAAGAGTAAGCTTTAAAGAATCAAAGCAAAAAAATTCAACAGATAAAAATACAATGTTTCTTATTTTATTGGTATCTGGTATAGGTCAAATCGTTTCATTGCTCGAATGGGTATATTTTCCAAAAAGCGAGTTGGGAATTTCTCTCTCATTATATGTAATTTTTGGAGTTTTTCTTTTAGTTGCAGGAACAATCTTTAGGCTATATGCTATTTATACACTTGGAAAATATTTCACTTCTACCGTACAGATAAAAGACCAGCACAAGATTATTATCACGGGACCTTATAAATTTTTAAGACATCCTTCATACACCGGCGCTTTTTCAGCTATGCTTGGTTGTGCCGTCTTACTACAATCTATAATTGGCTTTATAATTTTTGGAATAGCGATGTTGTATGTGTATTACTTGCGCATTAAAACGGAAGAAGAAACATTGTTTCAAAATTTTAAAGAAGAGTATACTCAATACTGCAACCATACTTGGAAAATGTTTCCACTAGTTTGGTAAACAACAAAAAAGTAATTAAATAACTCACTTAAAAAAATTCAATTGCCATGAACAATAACTTAAAATACACAATTGAAATAATTACCAATGCAGATAAATTAATTGAAGCATTTAGTCTTCGGTATAATGTCTATAAAAAAGCATTCCCAAGTATAACTGCTAATTCAAAAGAACTTTATGAATCTGATGCTTTTGATTGTAGAAGTATTCATTTAGGCTTATACTGTGAGAATGATACTGAAAGAAAATTGGCAGGATATTCTCGTCTGGTAGTACCTCCTTTTTTTTCGAAACGTTTTTTTAAAATGTTTGTAAACTGTCATCCTGTTTATAATTATCAACTGCTAAATTCAGCTACACAGAATTTACCGCTAGTTAGTGTGTTGCCTGATGCCAATTATTACGAAACGATAAATTCTTATTGCAATAAACTTGAGTTTGAAAAGAAAGTATACTTTGAAACCAGTAGGTTTATTATCAGCGAACAATATAGAAGCCTCTCTATTTCTTCTTTTTTTGTAAGGGGTATGATGGCTATTGCCAGATCTTTACAACTAGAATATAGTTTTTTTGCGTGCTATGTTAGTCATTCAGCTTTCTATAAAAAAGTTGGATTAACGCCTTTTTCAAATTTGTGTCCTTTTGATTGCAAGCCTTATCCTGACCAGCAAATAAATCTTTTTGGAAGTGATTTGACTACCAAGAACTGTATCAATAGTTGTTATTTACGTCAGCTTAAACAGTTAGAATCAAACGGTCAGATTAGCTATTATAAAGCCGCTTAAAACATTAATTTAAATTTAGTTGTCAATATATTTATGGGAACAAATAATGCGCTTCATGAAATATAAAAAAAAAGTCATTTATTTTATCTGTTGTATTATAAACTGCTTGTCTATTTTTCATACAATAGCGCAAGATTCGAGAATTGATTCCCTTAGAAATGTTTTGAAAAAACTTAATAACACTTCTTCTTATTCAGATGACACAAATAAAGTAAATGCGTTGAACGCATTGGCAAAAGCCGTTCATACGAATAAATGGGATACCGTTTTAATTTTAGCTAATCAAGCAACAAATTTGGCTCATAAGATTAAATTTTATAAAGGAGAAGCTTCAGCTTATGAAATAATTGGAAATTATTTTTCAGATAGGGACGAATACAGTAAAGCTCTAAATTATTATAATAAAAGCCTGCAACTTCAAGAACAACTGAAAGATAAAATAGGAATTATAAATAATTATTACAATATAGGTTTCTTATTTTATAACCAAAGTATTAACGATACCGCTATTAATTTTTTTGAAAAAGGTTACAAAATAAGTAAAGAAATAAACTACGAAAAAGGTATAATTGACTATTATAATGGTATGGGGAATGTTTATAATTATATAGGTAATTATAAAAGTGCCTTGTCTTATTTTTTAAATGAATTGAAATATTATGAAAGGATAGATGACACTCTGGGTCTTGGAAAAGTCTATTATAATATCGGTATGACATATGAATTTAAACAAGATTATAGTCAGGCATTGAAGTTTTACCTGAACGGTCTAAAAATGGATGAATTGCGTAAAGATACAATAGGCCTAGTACTGGATTTTAGTAGAATAGGAAATATTTATTCAGATGGAATGAATGACGATGTAAATGCCTTGAGTTATTATAAAAAAACTATTATGCTTGGCGAAAAATTTGGAATGAAACAAGCAGTAGCTACAGGTTATCATAATGTCGGAGTCATTTACGATAATAAAGATGATTATAAAACTGCTTTAAAATATTATTACAAAGGGCTTTATCTCAAAAAAGAAATTAATTATAAAAAAGGAGTTGCTATTTCATATCAGGCCATTGGTGACCTTTATTTAAAACAACATAATATTACACAATCTTTGGAATCGCTGCAAAATGCACTCTCAATTGCAAAAAGTATTGACGCATTGAAAGAGATTTCAGAAGTTTATTTATCATTATCCCAAGTTGATTCTGCCAGACACAATTGGAAAGGAGCCTATAATTGGCATAAATTATATGTTGAAATTAAGGATTCAGTTTACAACCAAGAAAGCTCTAGGCAAATAGCAGAAATGCAAACAGTATACGAAACAGAAAAAAAACAAAAGCAAATAGCAGATTTAGAAAAAGATAAACAAATCCAAGCGGCAGAAATAAGTAAACAGACTATAGTACGGAATACAATTGTTATAGGCGCAAGCATACTTATTTTATCCGGCTTAATCAGCTTCTTTTTTTACAAACGGAAAAAAGATGCAGAACAAAAACAAAAGGAAATCTCTATAAATCTGCTGGCTTCTGAAACAGAGATGAAATCGCTTCGCTCACAAATGAATCCGCATTTCATTTTTAATGCACTACAGTCTATACAAACTTTCTTATTGAACCACCAATCAAATGAGGCTAATAATTATCTTATAAAATTTTCCAAGCTTATGCGGGCTGTGCTGGAAAATTCGCAATACAGTGAAGTATCAATACAAAAAGATATACAAGCGCTGGAATTGTATATGCAACTGGAAACCATTCGTCTTACACATCCATTCACTTATGAATTTCATCTTGATAAAACGGTAAATGTTGAAAATGATACTATTCCACCTTTGCTGCTACAGCCTTTTGTAGAAAACGCTATATGGCATGGATTGCAATACAAATCTGCATCCGGGCATATTGATATTTACATCATGAAAAAACAAGACCTGCTGCACATAATTGTTGAAGACAATGGCATTGGAAGAAACAATAGTAACAAAGTTGATTATCCGGCATTGCTGAAAAAAGAATCGTTGGGATTGAAGCTGACAGAAGAGCGATTGAAACTACTTAATAAGATAAAAAAATCAAAGGCCAACTTTCGCATTATTGATTTGTTCACAAGCATTAATGAACCCTCTGGCACAAGAGTAGAAATGTTCTTACCCCTCGGACTTTAACTCATAAATTTTTTTGTATGAAAAAATCTTGCTGCTTATTAATTTTCTTGATGTATTTACCAATTTCAGAAATGTACGCCCAAAAGCCCGATTCCAATAAAATTGACTCTTTAATATCATTATTAAAAAATTATAAAAATAATTATGGTGAATTTAATTTATCGGACACCGTTCGAGCAAATCTTCTATTCGCACTTTCAAAAGAATTAATTAAGTCAAATCCGGATACAGTATTAAAGTTAGGAAACGAAGCCTTAGAAATATCTCAAAAAATACATTGGCAATTAGGGGTGGGTAAATCGCTTAACATATTGGGCTTTTCAAATAATATTAAAGGTAACAATGCTATGGCTCTTAATTTCTTTTATCGAGCTTTAAGCATTTGGGAAAATATTATTAAAAGTGCTAAAGATGGGTCATCAATTTCCATTGAAATAAATAAAGCATATTCACTTTCAGGTATAGGGATGATCTACTGGGCAAAAGGAGAATATATAAAGTCAATAACTTATTGTTCGAAGGCCTTAGAATATTCTCAAAGCTTAGGGAATATCGAACTTGCAGCAAAAAGTCTTAACAATATTGGCTTGAGTTATTGGAAGCAAGCGAATTATTCAAAAGCACTTGATTATTTTTTCCGATCTGCAGACAGCTCAAAAGCATTAATTGACCAATCAAATTTAAGTATCGCTTTAGGAAACATTGGATTAGTTTATTCAGACGAAGGAAGAGCTGCAACTTCTAATAAAGATTTGTATTTTGAAAAAGCACTTGATTTCTTTTTTCGAGCGTTTAAAATAAATGCAAAAATAAAAAACAAGTATTCAATGGCACAAAATCTAAATAATATAGGAATTGTCTTTAAAACAGAAGCGTCTTTTCAAGTAGACACTTCAAATGCCAAAATATATTATGCGAAAGCGTTAGACTATTACTTACAGGCCCTTGAATTAAACGAAGAATTAGGAAATAAAAGAAGTATAATCAAAAACTTAGGTAATATCGGGAATATATATGGTAGCCAGAAAGATTATATTCGAGAACTTAGTTATCATTTAAAAGCGTTGCAAATTGCAATTGAAACGGGTGATAAAAATTCTGTTTCTATTAATTTGGGCAATGTGGGAGATGATTATATTTCTTTAAAGAAATATTCTAAAGCAAAACAATATTTATTTAAAGCATTAACAACTTCTGACAGTTTAAACAGTTTTGAGCTGACGAGAGATGATTATTTCTCAATCAGCAAACTATACGAAGAAATAGCAGATTATAAAAACTCATTAAATTATTACAAAAAAGCTGTCGTGTTTGATGATTCTTTATTCAATGAAGAAAAAGCAGAGGAGAGTACTCGAACCGAAATGAATTATCAGTTCGAAAAGATGCAAGATTCAACAAAAGCTGTACAAGATAAAAGAGATGCCACTACTAATGCAGAAATATCAAAACAAAAAATCATTCGTAATTCTGTAATTGGTGGTTCTGGAGCAGTTGCTTTAATCGGTGCTTTAAGTTTTGTAAGCTTTAGAAATAAAAGAAAAAAAGAAAAAGCAGAATTATCACAACTGGTTTCAGAAACGGAAATGAGAGCCCTTCGCTCTCAAATGAATCCGCATTTTATTTTTAATGCATTGCAATCCATACAAAAATTTTTAACAAATCATCAATCAGAGGAAGCGAATACTTATCTCATTAAATTTTCAAAACTTATGCGTGCAGTATTAGAAAATTCACTAGAAAGTGAAGTGCCGGTGCAAGATGATTTGCAGGCTTTGGAATTATATATGCAGTTAGAAAGTATCAGGCTTAAATATCCTTTTAGTTATAAAATTGATATTGATAAAACAGCAGACACAGAAAACGATACAATACCACCATTAATTCTCCAACCATTTGTTGAGAATGCTATATGGCATGGCTTACAATATAAAATGGGACCAGGACATATTAATATTTCAATAAGCAAAAAAGAAAATACATTAAACGTAGTAATTGAAGACAATGGTGTTGGTAGGCAAAAAAATAAAGAATTTGTACAAGTTAATTATATGAAAAAGCAATCGCTGGGTATGAAGCTTACAGGAGAAAGATTAAAAATATTAAATGAAATAAAAAATATTAATGCTTATTTTACTATCACGGATTTATTTTCGACAAATAACGAGCCTATAGGTACAAGAATTGAACTTTTGTTACCTTTAGTTTATGATCAAAACCCTGATAGTTGAAAATGAAAAGCCAAACATAGACTACCTAACAGGAATTATTTCGCAGCATTTTCCTGATGTGCAGGTTGTAGCTATTTGCTCCACAGTACTGGAAGCTACCGAAAAAATAAATTTACTTAAACCAGAACTTGTTTTTCTTGATATTGGTCTTGATATAGAAGATGGAGGCATAAGAGTTTTGCAACATACACGATCTGTAAATTATGAGGTAATTTTTACAACAAGTCATGCTAATTATGCAGCAGATGCTTTTAAATTTTGCGCACTTCATTATCTTCTAAGGCCTTTTGGAGTTGAAGATGTGGAAGAAGCTTTACAGCGTTTTAAGCAAAAGAATAATAAAGGTTCAAAAAAAAATATTGACGCGCTTTTGCATAATATGCATCAGCATGATGCTTCTTCGCTTATAGTAGGAATACCGACTTTAGAAGGTTATGTTTTTATTACACTCTCTGATATTATTTTTTGCAAGGCTGAAAATACTTATACGGATTTCTTTTTGGTGAACAAACAAAGGCTTTTGGCAACGAAAACTTTAAAATGGGTTGATGAACTACTTCGTGAACATAATTTTTTTCGTATTCACGAATCATATCTTATAAACCTGAATCATATTAAAAAATACATTAAGGGAGGTGAAGGTGGCATGGTTGAGTTAACTGACCGTTACGAAGCTGATATATCAAGAAGAAGAAAAGACGATTTCTTAAAAACCCTTACCAATTTAAAAATGCTTCACAGTAAATAAAATCTTAAGCTTTTTCAAAATCATTTAATTTTTATTTTTAATCCACTTTGGATTATAGGCTTTAAGTTATCACCGTTTCCACTATTGAACGAATGGCATAAACTTTCTTGATTGTACCGTAAACTTTTCTTTACTGTTATATACTAAATGCTCAGGCTAATGCCAGTTGTCGGCTTGTATGTTTGTTTTGAAATACAAATCAAAAAATTCATTCAAAACATTCATCATGAAAACAAACAATTTATTTTTAGTAGCGGTATTCACGTTGGTAATATCAATTGCTTTTGTCTTTAGCAGTTGCAAGAAAGATGCAATTGAAACTGCAATGCGAACATACAGTTTCACAATTACCCGCAATAATTCATCTCTTGCCAATTCTATTGTTTCTATTCCTACCACAGGTCAATATTATTCTGCTACGACTGACGGCAATGGTAATTGTCAAATCAAAATTCCAAATAGTGTTAGCTTGCCCTTATACACTGTTGTTACTATAGATCATAGCAGCATTAAGCCATATTGCTTAACCGTTTCAGGAGCATTTAATGCTAATTCAAGTATACCAATAAATTGCACTAATGTTCCGTCTATTGTAAGATTTAAGGAAGTTGCTTTGCATCATTTAGGCAATGATATATATGGCGGTCCGGAAAATTCACAACTTCAGCTACCAACCGAGGGGCTTGAAAAGTCGTTTACTTATAATCTGCCGGCAACTCCGGGAGTAATGCCGCGAATTCAAATCTATGCAAAAGGAGTTCAATATCCAGTAAATATCTTTTGCAATAGTATTCTAACTGGTCGCTTGAATATTTCTTCATCGAATGGCGATTTATCTCTTTATGATTTTCAATTAATTGGTAATGCAAGTACAATTTTTCATGCAGGTAATAATATTATTACAATTAAAACAGGAGCAACCGGTGGTAATTCAGACCCTTGGGATGACATTGAGTTTTGCGGACTATTGCTTTATTATAATTAAAAACGAAATTAAAAAATATATCTGCTATATAGGTAATATTAGGGACTTACCTTTTGTGATACTTCTTTTTAATGTTACTATAATGGAAACAAACTGGGTGACTTCATCAATTTTATCACTCCTATACACAGTGTTTAGGTCCCCCACGATTGAATGATCAATTGCTTTTTTATGACAACATCTTTTTTATAAACAAATTAAATTTCATTAACTAAATTTTATAAGTATGAAAAAAATATTATTAATAACTGCTATTTCTTGCACAATCGTTTCATCTAAAGCGCAAATAACAAACAGCTTTCCCAAAACCGGTTCTGCAGGTATAGGTACTACTAAACCAGACACTTCTGCGTTGTTAGATTTGGCTTCAAAATCAAAAGGTTTGTTGATACCAAGAATAACACAAAACCAACGCTATGCCATTTATAAACCAGCTACTGGTTTAATGATTTATCAGATTACAGACCCTAAAGGCTTTTATTATTATAATGGTGACAAATGGGTTTTAATAAATGCAGTGTCTGGCCTAAATAAGAATATTTTTATAGGTTTGAATGCTGGCAAATCTAACATAACTGGTTCCTCAAATATTGCCATTGGAAAAGGAAGTTTGCAAAATAATACTAATTCAAGCGGATTAATTGCCATTGGCGATTCTGCATTGTTTAATAATGTTGCCGAAAGTAATAATTTCGGTCTCGGACGCCTGGCTTTATTTTCAAATACGACCGGAATTTTTAATACTGCTATTGGGAATAGTGTTTTAAATTCGAATATTTCTGGCGATGAAAATGTTGGGATTGGTGATTCTGTATTAAATGCAAATATTAACGGCTCAGACAATACAGCTTGTGGATATGGATCGCTAAATGTAAATACTAGCGGTAGTCAAAACACAGCAATAGGGTCTTTATCTCTATCTCTGAATACTGAAGGAGGACATAATACAGCTATAGGGTTTTATTCCATGTATAATAACGTTTCCGGTTATAATAATGTAAGTGCGGGTTTTCAATCTTTATATTCGAACACAACAGGTAAATACAATACATCCATGGGAGTAGCGTCGATGCTTCACAATATATCTGGTGAGTATAATACTGCTTCCGGATGTGATGCACTTTATTCAAATACGACGGGTTACGAAAATACCGCATCTGGGCATGCTGCCTTGTATTTTAATACTGATGGTAATTACAATGCAGCTTATGGTACCAATGCACTTTACTCTAACACAAAGGGAGATTACAATAATGCTATTGGATTTAATACTTTAGAGCATAATACTACTGGTTCTTATAATACTGCTATTGGATATTATGCTTTAGAATCAAGCGTTTCATCTTTTTATAATACTGCAGTTGGCGGAGATGCTCTTGTTGGCAATACTACAGGCGAAAGCAACACTGCTTTAGGATTCGATGCACTCTTTTCGAATACCACTTCCAGTTATAACACTGCGATAGGGGATGATGCTTTAGCTTCTATTACTACGCATGGTGGCAATACAGCTATAGGTGCAAGCGCAGGAGATGCTTATGTAAGTGCCGGTTATAACACGTTTATAGGTTATGATGCAGATGCTTCAAGTGCGGACCATGATTATTCTACAGCTATTGGCTATGGTAGCAGAATTACTGGTTCGAATATGGTAAGAATTGGTAATTCAAGCACAAGCTCGATTGGCGGTTATAAAGGCTGGACTGTTATTTCAGATGGAAAATTTAAAAAGAACATAGAAGAAAATGTAGTTGGTCTTAATTTCATTAATAAACTTAGACCTATAACATACACTTTAGATATTTATGCTATTAATTCAAAAATAGATTTAAAAGACAACGCTGAAGAAGCAAAAACAATTGCTCAAAATGAAAAAAAAATTTATAGTGGCTTTATCGCACAAGAAGTTGAAAAAGCATCTAAAGAAACAGGTTTCAATAATGATATAGTTGATGCACCCAAAAATGAAAACGATTTTTATGGTTTACGTTATGCTGAATTCGTTGTGCCTCTTGTGAAAGCTGTACAGGAGCTTTCAGCAGAAAATGATTCTTTGAAAAAAAGATTAGATAAGATTGAACGTTTGTTATTAGATCAATCAACAACAAGCATTGCAAACTCAATCAGCTCTATCAATAGTATGAATGCTTACCCCAACCCCGTCAAAAACACCCTATACATTCAATCAAAACAGAAAGCAAGCTTTTCTTTACTTGATGCAACCGGCAAAATTTTGATTACGAAACAGATTAATGGAAGTGGCAGCATGAATGTCTCAAAACTTGCGGCTGGTGCCTATTTTTTAAACAATGATGTGGATAGTAAGGTCCAAACAATAGTTATTGAAAAATAGCAAAACCCCAATAAAGAGCTGGTTTTTAAACCGGCTATTATTTTTAAATATAATCCTAATTAATACATTTATCGTTTTATGAAATCACTTACAATTTGGATTGACGGATATTTTGTTCAGGCTTAATTTGTCTATATATACTTGTGATTTAGGATACATTTTCCATTGATATATAACATTAGATTTAATTATTTTGATAAAAAATTTTAAAATCATCGTCTCAATCAAACCTTGCGCTGACTTTTAAAGACGAAAAAATTACCTATTCACTTAAACTTTTTACAGATTATTGAAAACCATATTGCCTGGTATTACCCTACAATAAGCGCAAACAAAGTAAAGCAGAGACTTATAGAATTGAAGGACTAAAGGGTACAATAAGACATTCCCATCAAGATTTAAAAAAAGAACAAAATGTTATTCAAAATCAAAAGAGATGATGATCTACACACTCAACATCTTTTCTTTTAAGAAAATAAATGTCTAATAATTTAGCAATCCCCTTATTTTAAATAGTATTGAACCTTAAAAAATATTTGTAAAGTGACTATTAGCTGATGAGATAACTAATGCAATACCACAGAATAACAACGCAATAATTGCACGTACAATTTCATTTCCGCCATTTGTATAAGGATTTGCTATAGCATCGGGCACATGAAAGAAAATGAAAAAAAGAAAAAGCATTATTGCTAAAAGCAATGCGACTGGCTTTATCCATATCTTGAAAATAATTGCTATTAAAGAACCGATAAGCGCTGCCCCGGTAAAATAAGTCCAAAAAACAGACAGTCCAATCCATTTGGGAACCATCGTAGATACAAAATCAGTGAATACAAAATGACTGCATCCAAACAAAAGCATGAGGACAACAAAGAAAACTCTGCCCAACGGAATCAGTTTTTTTAACTATAATGCAAAGCCATTCTTTTTGCCTTTATTAAAATTACTTTCGAAATAAGAACCTGCTATTATAAAAGCACCTCCTGCATACGCTAGTTCTTCGCAAACTCCAATCCACGCACCCAAGTGAAAAGCTTTTTTGAAATTGAAGATTAAAATATATGGCAAATGGCATATAACAATCAATGCAAGGAAAAATAATCCTAAATAAAGGCAGGTATTTTTTTTCATGGTAGGGTTAATTTTAAGTAACCCTGAAATCACAACTCCAGAAAATATTAAAGCTACTGCTGTAAGAATCGGAAACACGATGTATTTATGAGGCCATGCCGGAAATGGAGGCAAAATTTCCGAACGAAAATCTTTGATAAGAAGTTGATGAACTCCTAAAGCAACAATACCAAGCCCATAAAGCAATCGACCGATTTTAGTAAATTCTTTCATTAATTTATTCAAATTGAAAATGACTTCAAGCTTTTATTCATGGTTAAGAAAAACAATTACAAATAGCATCTATACACGATGCCAAGCACATAATGACCTTGTTTAATAATTTTTGTATTTTGCATTAAAAGCAGGTAGTAGAAACCACCCGCGAATTGAAAAAATGAGAAAACTTTTAAAATCTTGTTAAGCCCGATCTAAACATTTGGGCTTTGTCTTTCGACAACAATGACTTTGGACCCATTTGTTTATAGTAAGTAATTGAGAATCCTAACAGCTATATTATTTTATTTCTTTTTCAATACTAGCTAAGAATTAGATTTTATAGCATCCGCTAAGACCACTATTGGAAAATCTAAAAAAATACTATCAAACTTTAACTGTTAAACTGTAGTTCTCTGCCACTTTTCTTGAACAAATACTTCTACAGAGTTAAGTTTATTTCTCAAAAAACAATTTTGCTGTAACCACATCCTTACCACTTGGTATTTTAGCAACAGCCGCAGCCCAATTAGTGGGATTAGAAGTTTGCTCGTTAGGCGGATAATAAAACCGCAAAGGAAAAGTACTTGCAGGAACCGTTGGAGGATTAACTACATCAATATCCGGATAACCCAACCTTCTTATGCAAGTCCACGAATCCCAGTTACGATTGTAAAAGGCAATCCATTCCTGATAGCCTATTTTCTGTTGCCATGGTACAGCGGCGGTTGCATAACTTACTGCGGGTTGAGCAAGGTATACTGCAGCATTGCTTGCTGAGCCGCCCCAAAATTCTATCGAAGCAGTTACAGCATTATTGTAATGTGTTGCTGCAATTGCTGATCCACCTGATATAAATCCACGCTCTGCTGCTTCTGCCAAATAAAATTCAACCTCAGGATAATCTAGTATATCACCCGGTAATGTTGGGTCATATAATTGGGCACCCAGATCAGAATACTTTCCATAAGAATTTGGAGCACCTGGTACGCCACCAATGTATTTACCACTGCCCTTTGGGTAATCCTGGAAATAAAAAGGGACTCTCGGGTCATTCCATCCCACCATTGTATTAACTAAAAGGTTGCTTGGACCAAAGTCGTGACGTCCGCTGAATGATATTGCCTGCCAAATTGGATTTGAATTGCTAGGACTGGAAGGGTCATACGTAAAAAGTGCATTATCATCATTTGATTCAAAAACACCTTTATTAATTGCGTCGGTTACATTTTTTTTTGCAGTGGCGGGGTCTACATCTGCAAGCAACATACCTATCTTTAACTTTAATGTTGAAGCAAATTTTAACCATTTGGCAGGATCGCCACCATAAATTTGATCGGCGCTTCCCATACTTCCTTCTGAAGTATTTAAGCCGGCAATACATGTGTCAAGCCTCATTAATAAATTCAGACAAACAGTTTTTGCATCATCATACTTCGCAAAAGGAATACTATCACTTTCCGACTGTGAATACGGAATATCACCGTATGTTGCAATTAGCAAATCGTAAGCATACACCTGCAGTATATCTGTAATTATAAGATCATTCCGCAATGTTCCGGGAGTGCCAAGAAAATTTTTAGGAAATGATTGCTTTGCTAAATTCAGATTATGAATTGTGTTTACATACAAATTGTTCCAAAAACCATTAGGAGAATTATAATATGAAAGAACATAATTCGCCTCGTAAGTATAAGCGTTTTCAGTCCACTCCTGAGATAAAACCCTAAAAGGCGCGCTAGCTACAGAGGTGGATGTGTAAGAGTTTACCAGATTAAGCTCTCCCTGCAAAAAAAGAGCGGATGGAATGCCTGTTGAAGCACTTTTTGGATCAATATTCAGAGAACTAAGATTTTTCGAACAGCTTATAAAAAGAGCTGGCGCAATTATTAAAATAATCAATAATTTTTTCATGGTACTAAAAATTTACTTTGAAAATGAAATCAAATGTTCTGTAGGTAGGGTATGCACCATTTTGAAAACCAATAGAAGCATTTCCAGCTGCCTGTCCCTGTTCAGGATCAGCATAGGGTTCATTCTTATGAATAATCCAAAGATTTCTTCCGGATAGGGATAGATTAATACCTTGCACAAAACCAATATTTTGAACAATCTTAGCGGGTAACGAATAACTTAAAGCGGCTTCTCTTAATTTAACAAAGCTTGCATCATAAACAAACTCTTTATTGTTTTCAGCTCCGGCGCCATAACCACTTCCGTAACTAAAGAAGTTAACAAAATCCTCTGGTATGCGTGTAGTATTAGTTTTTCCATCTTCTGTAACGCCATCCAAAATAACACCCCCTCCTTCACTTAAAGGAGCCCTTACAGATTTACCTTTATCATTAAGCCCCGCTGTTCTTGGATATAAGCCCGAAAAAGAACCATAATCCATATCGAGGGAATATACATCTCCGCCCTGATGAATATCAATTAAAAAACTTAAAGTAAAATTTTTATAAGTAAAGCTGTTAGTAATACCTCCGATCCAGTCAGGATTTATGCTTCCAATATCAGACAATCTATTTGAAGCTTGTTCATAATATCCATTCGCATCAATAACTCTTTTACCATTCAAGTAGACATAGTCAGTACCTCTTATAATGCCATAGGGCTTTCCAACTTCTCCAACTATTTGAATAGCATTTTGTAAACCTGCTATTTTAAAAGAAGGCTGACCACCATATAAAGAAAGTACCTTATTAACGTTCTTACTCCAGTTAACTGTTATGTCCCACCTAAAATCTTTAAATTGAATAGGAGAAAGATTAAGTGTTGCCTCTACACCCTGATTTTGAACTGAACCGCCATTTACATTAAAAAAATTATATCCGCTGGATGTTGAAACAGATACTGGTAAAATTTGATTACTTTGAACTGAATGATAATAATCAGCACTAAAACCAATTCTGTTTTTAAGAAAAGACATTTCTAAACCTGCTTCATAGGTTTTATTTTGCTCAGGAACCAGATTCGCATTGTTATTAGTTGTAGTTCCGTTCATTACTGCCTGTCCATTTAATGGTGTATTTATTTTATAAGTATTATAAACACCATAATAAGGTGCATCACCTCCGACCTGTGCATAATTTACCCATACTTTTCCGTAAGAAAGCCAGGTTGCAGCAGGTAGTAACTTGGAAAAAACAAAGTTGCCGGACACCTCAGGATAATAATAAGCGCTATTACCCGAAGGTAATGTAGATGATTTGTCCCTTCGAATGCTGGCATCAAAGGTTATCATATCTTTATATGTAAGAGTAGCCCCCGCAAAGATTCCGTCAATTTCTTTTCTCTGATCAGTTTCTTGTGGTGCATCCGGTGTTTTAACTGAGTTGGAAATAGACCAATAACCTGGTAATAGCAAGCCACCATTTGTACTGGCGAAAATAGAAGTTATTCTATCCCTTTGAATATTTGCACCAGCCAGTGCTTTTATATTAAAATTGTTACCAATATTTTTATTAAAATTTAATATTAGGTTGTAATTACTTTCATCAAAACTTAAATTTTGCCGGCTATAAAAAGATGGATTCTGACTTCCTATATCAGCTCTTTGTTCAATTAACTGATTATAATGGTCATCAGTAGCCGTTCCTGTTAAATTTAAGTAGTTTGTCATAGCCCAGTTTGCCCGTATATGCCCGGTATACCTGGTTCGCGAATCTGCTTCAAAGTTTTTATAGGCAAACCAATAAAGGTTATCATGGTAAGCAGGAAGCCCAATACTTCCAAGTTGGTTATTTTGATAACTTCCATCATCCTGCCAATTCCATGTAGCATTAGTTCCGGAATTAAAGAAATCATTTTTTTGTTGCTTTATGTTTACATTAGTAGGCCACCATTGCCGGAAATCCTCCATAGGATGTGTAATGCCTTGGTAACTATACAAATACCTGTTTATGGCGCTCTCATCCACATAGTTCATACCGCCTTCAATGCTTACTTTTTTAGTTACGTTGTAAGTTGAGCCTAAATCAAACAAATTTCTTCTGATTGAAGAATTAGGAAGAAACCCTTTTTCATCGTCCCGGGTGTAACTAAATTTATAAGTTCCTTTATCACTTCCACCCTGTACCAGTAAACTTGCAGTTGTCGTAACAGGGGTAACAAAATAATCTGTAGGATTATGGTTGGCAGCAGGTTGCCAGGGAGTGGCTTTATGGAAGTTGGAATTTGTTGGTGAAAAGGCATCCCAATTATAAACCATTAAACTCGGATCATAAAGGGGGCCAGTTGCAGCATCTGCGCCCGTAGGCACAATAGTAACCTGGTTCCCATTATTAACTCCCGGAATTGACTCATAAACGAACGCGTCTTTAGTTGCTCCATAACCTTCTCCATACTCGGTTTGATATTGTGGCAAAGTACTCTTATCAACTGTACCTGTACTTACGCCGAAAATAGCAGTAACACCTACCCCTTTTCTGCTATATCCTTTCTTTGTTGTAATTAAGATTACTCCATTTGAACCTCTTGAACCGTATAAAGCAGATGCGGCAGCACCCTTTAATACGCTTATTAAAGCAATATCATCAGGATTTAAATCCGAAGCAGTGCTTCCAAAATCATAGCCACCTCCTGTTCTGGTGGTATTATCATATGGCACACCATCAACTACAAAGAGTGCTTGGTTACTTTGCGTAAGCGATTTAAAGCCACGCAAAATTACATTAGTAGCACCGCCCATACCATTACTTGAAGTGATTTGCAACCCGGCAACCTTACCTGACAGATTATTAACAACATTTGTACTTACAGTTTTAGTAAGATCATTACCAGACACCTGCTGTGCTGCATAAGGAAGAGTGTTTCTTGTTCTTTGTACACCTAAGGCAGTGGTTACCACTACATCGCTGATATTACCAGTAGTACGCGTCATTACTACTGATACTGTCGGAGAGTTACCAACAGTAACTTCTGTCGCTTGCAGTCCCACTGCTGACACGCTTAGCACATCTCCGCTTTTTGCAGAAATATTAAAATTGGCATTGGCATCTGCCACCACAGTAAGTTTTGTACCTTTTACATTCACCGTTGCATATGGGACAGCATTACCACTTTCATCTGTAACATGACCCGACAATGATTTTGTTTGAGATGATGCGTATGCAGATATGAGCACAAGCATGCTAAAGCACAGGTAAAATTTCATCATAACTTTAAATTAAATGGTTAAGATTTGTTATTTCTTGTTGGATAAACAACTATATCAGATAGATGAAATTAATTTCGCGCTGCACTTGGTTAAGTCATATTCAATCAATAAGCTGATCCCTATGACGAATCTTGTATTTTATGCTACTTAATAGATTTGTCTTCAATGAAATCAAGTTGGTGGACGAACAATCTAATTGACATTAATAATTGTTTTGCCAATGTTTAAAATGATATGAAATAATTAGGTTTGAATTGATAAAAACTGAGAAGTGTGAATTACATGCAACCGTTTGGATTGTATAGAGGTATAAGCTTTGGATTTGGTATGAGTCAAAAAAAATTGTTGAGCTCAACCCAGTTATTATAAAATTTATCCTTATTAAATCAATAGGAAAATTGTAATTGCTAACTAAAATAACACTTAGCAATCTCTTTTTAGAATAGACAGGACAAGTTCTTTATAGTTCCCACCAATTGGAATTAATTTGTTATTTATCTCTACATCGTTTACTGTGAATGCCGTAATCTTTTCTTTCGCTGCAATAAAAGAACGATGTACTCTCAGGAAATTATCTTTCGATAGCGCATCTTCCATTTCATTTATTTTAAATTTAGTAAGAACGCTTTTATCTTTTGTTGTAATGCGTATATATTCACGGAGGCTTTCGATATATAAGATTTCGTCAAGAAAAACTTTCACATGCTTTCTGCCTACATTAAAGAACAATGCTTTTCTTTCATTACTTATTGAAGTTATTGCACTATAAGTTTGCTGCTCTTTATGCTGATTAAGCTTATTTACAGCTTTCAGGAAACGCATAAAATCCAGCGGTTT
>CAXSDU010000001.1:21620-24889 GCA_964236165.1 uncultured Parafilimonas sp.
AATAATCAACTACGTTCAGTTCATAACCTTCCAGAGCATATTCTTTGTAAGCTGATGTAATTATTACTCGTGGTGGCTCTTTTAACGAACCTAAAAATTGAAGTCCTTTTAATTTAGGCAGATGAATATCAAGAAACATAACATCAATATGATCCGATTGTAATTTTTCCATTGCAAATATTGCATCGGTGCAAATATGATTTAGATGAAGGAATGGAACCTGCCGAATGTAATCCTCAAGTACCTTGATAGCAATTGGCTCATCTTCTACTATTATACAATTATATTTCAACATAGCTGTTTAGATTAACGTTAAGAACTACTTTAAACTGATTATCGCCATTTTTTATATCGAGTGAATATTCACTATATGTTAATTCCAGTTGCCGCTTCACATTATTAAGACCAATATTAATTATTGATTTGTTGCACTCGTTCATGTCTTTTGAATTTTCTATAATGAAACTCAAGACACCGTTTTGTATACTTATACTTATATCAATAAAAGACTCGAACCTTGTTTCACTTATGCCATGCTTGAATGCATTTTCTATAAAAGGTAGTAATAAAAGTGGGGTTATTTTATAATCATCATTTTCAATTTTTTTTTCGAAGGTCACTATCAGCCGTTCACTGTATCGCATAGTTTCCAGTGCCAGATAATCTTCCAGGATTTTTATTTCATCTATAAGTTTAATCAAATTACTATTTGATTCATATAGCATAAAGCGTAACAGCTCAGATAAACGCATTAAAGCTGCCGGTGCGTCATCAGATTTTTCTATCGTCAATCCATAAATATTATTAAGCGTGTTCAACAAGAAATGAGGGTTAGTTTGATTGCGTAAAAATTTCAGCTCCGTTTCAAGTTTTTCTTTAATAAGATTTTTCTCTCTTTCCTTCGCGTTTAATTGACTTTTTACTGATTTAATTATAAATATAAGGCCGGAGGCAAACCCAATGTAAAGAGCAGCCCCTAAAATTCTTGGTATTTCAAATAACGGCGGAATTAACTTAGAGCTTTTATATAAGTAAGGTAACTCTATATAATTTGTAAAACATCTGATACCAATAGTACACATAAAAAATACGCTAGCTATTTCAATTATATTTATTACCAGAAGGCCATTCTTTCGTATAATATTATAAGTGCCGTAATAAATTAGGTAATAAGAAAAAATCATCTGAGGAATTAAATCAAATGATGAAGCTGCTACTGACACCTTCAATAAATGATTTATGGACCAGTCAGTAAAAATACTCTTGTCCCATAAAAAATTCATGTATGCGTACAGTAAGTAATAACAAAGCCAGAATAAGCCATGCATTAAGAATCTTTTCATTAGCACAAAATTCAATTAAATAAAAGCAGTAAAACTACTTTGGCTATCAATACTAATATGAAATGGACGAACAATGACTTCTAACCTACGAATGCGTTAATCTATTTATTCAAGTTAAATAAATATAGTAATTGAGCCATAAAATGCTAATATAACTTCATCAATAAACCAATGTATCAACCAAACACAATATGTTGAACAATACATTGTATTTCGTACATCTAATAGATCAGTTCATTGAAAAAAAAATTGTTTTTAATTGATAATATTTAGTTTTCAATTCAATACGCTGCAAGAGGGTTTTAAACATGCTGCTAAAGAAAAAAAAAGATGTAAATAAACAAGCAGCAAGGATAGAGGATGGAGTAAGATTTTAGTTATAAATAAAAAACTGGTTGAAGCAAAATTGTAATGAAAACGCACCATTGAACGTCAACAATATTTGGATTCTAAACACAGGATATGAAAAGAAACAAGATCGTTATTAATTGTGCAATGGTGATATTGTTAGTTAATGTTTTGGTCTTTTTTCCCGGGCATACTGTGTCCCAGCAATATACGCGACGCATCATTACAGATACAGATGTGCTAAAGCAGACAGTTATAAGTTTTATGGCAAAAACAGATAGCGACAAATATGCTGAAATAATTCCTTATTATGATACTAACTTTTTATCAATTCGTGTTGTGGATGCAGGCCAGTTTATAAAAATGGATTATAAACAGATGGTTTATTTCTGGAAAATGCAGTCTGATAAGCAAGCTGAACGCAATACCCTTCATCGCCAGGCAATCGTCACGCAAAAAACAACCATTCATTATATAGAAATTTTAGGAGATACCGGCTATGTGCTTTTAACACGGATAAAAGATTTGGGCAGCGGCTTTGAACCAATGTTTTACAATCTTATATGGACAAGAAAAAATAATAAATGGTATTTGCTAAGAGAGATAGTACATCAAAGAACTATGCCTTCTTTTCACTAGAATAAACACAAATCTTTTTATTGAAAGTATATATTTTTTGAAAAATTAGTTTTTAAATTGAATAACGCATAAGTAACTTATTTTATAAATGACAAGTCAATGTAGAAATAATCAAAATCTTTTTGTCAGACGTAGTTAATAAATTTAAAACTGCAAATCAAGCTTAAATAAGTGCAAGATTACATATTTAAGATATTAACAAGTAAATTAAGTAATATGAAAACAATTGTTGACTTTGAAAATATATCTTCAGCAGGATTAGAATCTTCGCCAGTTGCAGAATCGCTTGCAGGTTTGCGCGCACACGAATCAAGATATTTTAAGAATAAATATAATCATGACTTTACAGTTATACCTGCTTCGAAAAGCAAGAAGATAATTGAATACGTAAATAAAGTTCTCTTAAATGAACGTGATATTAAAATTCAATCACCGCCGCTTGAAACATTAAATTTCATTATAGACAATATAAGAATTACTTATGTTTTTTATGAAAACGGACTTTCAATAAATATTATGTACACACTTGATGACCACAAAAAAAGAGCCGTAGGTTTTAAACTTTCCGAAGGAATGACAATTCCAAAAGAATTAGAAGGAAAATTCAAATTTTCAAAACAAAAGTCAAAACTTGCCGGAGTAATTCGTGGTTCTTATTTAGTAATTAAGGGGGAATATTGAAATCAGTGGAGATTCTCTAAACAATGTTATTAGAATTCTTTTAATTCAATTTCAATTTTCTGCAGCCATAGCCCGATTCTGCTGAAAGCAATACGCAAAATATAAAAGGGTACTTAATCAACAATCAAATAATAACTATGAAATGGATTATCTTTCTCTTATTAACCTGCATCTCTGCAAACAGCTTTGCACAAAACACAAAAAACGAAAAACTTGTTACAGCTTATTACATGGGCTTTGAAAAAAAAGATTGGAATA
>CAXSDU010000001.1:24899-51319 GCA_964236165.1 uncultured Parafilimonas sp.
TGTTGCTAGCCAGCTTGCTGATGGCTTTACATTTACCAGTCCGGTTAATGACCACATACCAGTTGAAGAATTTAAAAAGCAATGTTGGGGAACGGCTAAGTTTTTTAAAAATGTCAACTTTATTAAAATGGTTGAAAGCGGTAACAATGTTATTCTCCTCGTCGAGATTAACACGACGGACAACAAGTTAGTTCGCAATGTTGATATATTTACTTTTGATTCAAGGAAGATAAAATCGGTTGAAGTATTTTTTGGTTTAGGTGAGGGTTACCCAGGAAATACAAAATAAGACAAGCGTTCTTCTCTCCATTTTTTCGCAGATTAAATCAACACTAGCAGCATGTATGACGTCAAAGACTTCACCTAAAGATGTTGCTTTCTCATCAAGAGTATGAACAGAATTAAGTGACGATACAGCCTTAAATCAGCAGCAAGATATGCTTGCCTGCGCTAATCCGTTTTGCAATCACCTGACCGATTGAGCCGGTTCCTATGACAACAATTACTTTTTTCATACTGTTTATTTTGTAGACAGTATTTGTTTCATTGATATCTATCGCCTAACGGTCAATCATTTTTTGTCCATTTTCATTATAGCGGACACCCTGCACTTCAATCAGAAACTGCATCATTAATTTCTTTAAGATCTTCTCTACAATATAATTTTCACTGATGCAAGATTTTCTTCGAGGCGATGCAACTTTGTTGCACCGGAAATTGGAATAATCCACGGCTTTTGTGCAAGCAACCATGCTAATGAGATTTGCAGATGTGGCATCCCTCTCTCTTTTGCAATCCTGCCCAATAAATCAACCAACACCTGATTTGCTCTTCGATTTTTTTTAAGCAAAAAGTTGACTATACACCGAATGAATAAGGATGCTTATTAGTTGTTTAAATTCACTGAAGTTAATTGCTCAATATTCTTTTTGTACTGCGTATATGTATCCGGATTTAGATCAAAACCATGGCGAAGATTTGGTACATTCTACCACAATTTATTTACCTTTACTTCTCTTATTTTCTTAGTAGAATGAGACAAATAATGTGAGAAAGTTTTTTTGATTTTTGAATTATTTGATAGTGAGATATTTGCAGTTTTAAGAAAACGTTCAGTCATCCCGACAAACATTTTAATTAACTTATATCAAATCCGCAATCCAAAATTTGTGGACTTTTATTTTTATTAAATTAAAGAAATAATAGTAATTCGTCACTTTTTCATAAATAATCTCAGAAAATTTAAAGTACCCTTATTCTATTTTATTGATTAATAAGTAAGTGATTAATCCAACTTAAATAAGCGCTGGAAAAAATTTATTTACACATACTTAATAGTTGTTGCTTTGTTGAAGTAATTTCTTTAATCATTGATGAAGCACTAACAAAAAACTTGATGTATTTTAAATTTTACAACACAGCGTTAAAATTTACGAAACAAATAATTTATGGAAGTTCAAAATAAAAAAGCAAAATATACAGGTGCTGAAAATTTTCATCATGTAAGTTATTTATGGAATGATGATGAAGCTGCTAAACTCGCCGGCGATGAAGTGGCATTACTCATCTATCGTTCTAATTTATTAGGTGCTGATTTGCGCTTAACAAACTATGGCGGCGGCAATACATCCTGTAAAACAAAAGCAAAAGATCCGCTAACAAATAAAGAAGTTGATGTAATGTGGATCAAAGGAAGCGGCGGTGATTTAGGCACCATGAAAAGAAATGGTTTGGCAGCTTTGTATCTTGATCGTTTGTACAATTTAAAAAATGTATATCGTGGTCTGGAACACGAGGATGAAATGGTAGAGTTATTTAATTATTGTATGTATGATCTCAGTTCAAAAGCACCATCGATTGATACGCCTTTACATGGCTTTCTTCCTTTTAAACATATAGATCATTTACATCCTGATGCGGCTATTGCAATCGCTGCTGCAAAAGATGGAAAAAAAATTACGCAGGAATTATTTAACGGAACAATTGGTTGGGTTGAATGGCAGCGCCCGGGTTTTGATTTAGGATTAAAGATGAAAAAATGTTTGGATGAAAATTCTAACATACACGGTATTATGCTTGGTTCACATGGTTTATTTACATGGGGCGAAACTTCTTACGAAAGCTATATCAATACACTTGAAGTAATTGAAATCTGCGCTTCCTATCTTGAAGAAAACTATAGAAAGAAAAGCAAAATATTTGGCGGTGAAAAAATTCAATCATTATCAAAAGACGAACGTTTACAAAAAGTGGCTGCATTAATGCCAATACTCAGGGGGTTTTGTTCAAACAGTGATTTGAAAAATTCAGATTCAAGCATGCTTGGGCATTTTAGTGATGATGAAAAAGTGCTTGAATTTATTAATTCAAATGATCTGGAAAGGTTAGCGTCAATGGGTACAAGTTGTCCGGATCATTTTTTACGTACAAAAATTTCTCCGCTTGTTTTAGATTTTTCAGCAGATGATGATGTAAACGATACTAATCGTATTAAACCAAAAATAAAACTACAATTTGAAGCATATAGAAAAATGTATGCTGATTATTACAATCAATTCAAACATGCAAATAGCCCATCAATGCGCGATGCAAACCCTGTTGTACTTTTATATCCTGGTGTTGGCATGTTTACTTTTGCAAAAAATAAACATACAGCAAGAGTTGCTGCAGAATTTTATATCAATGCAATTAATGTAATGAAAGGCGCTGAAGCCATCAGCGAATACACATCATTACTTAAACAGGAAGCTTTTAATATTGAATATTGGTTATTGGAAGAAGCCAAGTTGCAGCGTATGCCAAAGCCAAAAACATTGAGCGGAAAAATTGCATTAATAACAGGCAGTGCCGGTGGTATTGGAAAAGCAATTGCAAAAAAATTTGCAGATGAAGGTGCATGTATAATTTTAAATGATAACGATGAAGCAAGGCTTAAAAATGCATCTGCAGAATTTTCTGCGCAATATGGCAAAGATGTTTTTATTGCTGAAATGCTCGATGTAACAAGTGCATCTGTTATCAATAAAATATTTGATGTGGCATCCATTGCTTTTGGCGGCATTGATATTATTGTGAATTGTGCTGGATTATCTATTTCAAAACCTTTGGAAGCACATACAGAAAAGGATTGGGACATTTTGTATAATGTGTTAGTAAAAGGGCAATTTTTAGTTACACAAAAAGCTGTTGAAATAATGCGTAAGCAAAATATTGGTGGCGATGTTTTGAATATTGTTAGCAAGAATGCATTGGTTAGCGGACTAAATAATGCAGGTTATGGTTCTGCAAAGGCAGCGCAATTGCATTTAAGCAGGTTAAATGCAGCGGAGTTAGGTAAAGATAAAATTCGTGTGAATGTTATAAATCCTGATGCAGTAATTGCTGACAGTAAAATATGGGAAGGTGAATGGGCTGAAGGGAGAGCAAAAGCTTATGGTGTTTCCATAAAAGATTTACCATCGTATTATGCAAAGCGCACTTTGCTGAATGAAATTATTTTGCCGGAAGATATTGCCAGTGCATGTTTTGTTTTTGTAAGTGGTTTGTTACATAAATCAACAGGCAATGTTTTAAATGTTGATGGTGGCGTTGCGATGGCTTTTGTTCGATAAAAAAACTTAGTGTTTTATTTTAAATCTTTCCGTGAAGCATTATCTTTTTATCTTATTTTGCTTTTCATTTTTCCGTATTAACTAAATAGCACTTTTATTAACTATATTACTTCAACGCAACTAAAAATAAATTTTCATTTAAAGAATCTAAGAAAAAAATATTTATGCAGGAACTAATTGAAAAACTAAAAGCAGAAGCCGGTCTCACTGATAAACAGGCATGGCAGTCAATAACTATTGTAAAAGATTTTGCAAAGAGCAAATTTCCTATGTTTGGCGGTGCCATTGAAAAAGTATTTACCAAACACGCCAAAAAAGATGATGAAGATTTTTTAGACTGATCGCTGCAAATCTAAAAAAACGACTTTGAAGTTTCAAAGCCGTTTGTCATTAATAAGAAAAGAGTTTATGCTATTTGTATTGCGGCATTATCCCCTTTGCCAGTTCAACCATTTGTTTTAATCCATCTTCAGGTAAATTACCTTTTTTAAATTCAGCCATAACATTTGGCAACTTGTTCTCCATCTCCATTAAAAAATGTTCTTCGAAAGCTTTTACATTTTTTATGGCTACGCTTTGTAATAAGCCCTGCGTTCCAAGATAAATAATAGCAACCTGCTTTTCTACTGCAAAAGGTGAATACTGTGCTTGCTTTAATATTTCCACATTACGTGCACCTTTATCAATAATCAGTTTGGTAGCAGCATCCAAATCACCGCCAAATTTTGAAAAAGCTTCAAGCTCGCGATATTGTGCCTGGTCGAGCTTTAAAGTGCCAGCAACTTTTTTCATTGATTTAATCTGTGCATTACCACCTACACGGCTTACAGAAATGCCTACATTAATTGCCGGACGAATGCCGGCGTTAAATAAATTTCCTTCCAAAAATATCTGTCCATCGGTAATTGAAATTACGTTGGTTGGAATATATGCTGATACATCACCCGCCTGCGTTTCAATAATTGGCAGCGCTGTTAAAGAACCACCACCTTTTACAAGATGTTTTATGTTATCAGGCAAATCATTCATCTCGCTTGCCACCTTATCATTGCTGATAACTTTTGCAGCGCGTTCAAGCAATCTGCTATGTAAATAAAATACATCACCTGGATATGCTTCACGACCGGGAGGTCTTCTTAATAAAAGTGATACTTCGCGATAAGCAACTGCCTGTTTTGAAAGATCATCATAAATAATTAATGCTGGTCTTCCGGTATCGCGAAAAAATTCTCCAATTGCAGCACCCGCGAATGGCGCATAAAATTGTTGTGGCGCAGGATCGCTTGCTGAAGCAGCAACAATTGTTGTATAAACTAATGCACCATTGTCTTCCAGCGTTTTCATTACACCTGCGATAGTTGATGCTTTTTGGCCGATTGCAACATATATACAATAAACAGGTTTACCTGCTTCGTAAAATTCTTTTTGATTAATAATTGTATCAATACAAATGGCTGACTTACCTGTTTGCCTGTCTCCAATTACCAGTTCACGTTGTCCGCGGCCAATCGGAATCATTGCATCAATAGCTTTGATGCCGGTTTGTAAAGGCTCCTTTACAGGTTCGCGATAAATTACGCCGGGCGCTTTTCGTTCCAGCGGCATTTCAAATAACTCGCCGGCAATTGGTCCTTTACCATCAATTGGATTGCCTAAAGTATTTATTACACGACCAACCAAACCTTCACCTACTTTAATAGATGCAATTTGCCCGGTGCGTTTTACTTTAGCGCCTTCACTTATATTTCCCTGATCACCCATTAATACCACACCCACATTATCTTCTTCTAGGTTAAGTGCAATTGCTTTTACACCGCTTTCAAATTCTACCAATTCTCCACTACGTACATTATTTAAACCATAAACGCGCGCAATACCATCACCAACCTGCAATACAGTTCCTACTTCTTCCAAATCAGCGGCTGCATTAAAATTGCTAAGTTGTTGTCTTAGTATTGCTGATATTTCATCAGGTTTTATTTCAACCATAATAAGTTATTTGTTAATCGTTATTAATTAATCTTTCTATCTTATATTTTGAACAAAAACATTTCTTTCTTTGAATTGCTTAGCTATATCTTTTAAATCGCGCAATACAGATGCATCAACCAAATTATTATTAAACTCTAAAACAAAACCGCCAATTAATGCATTATCTGTTTTTGATTCCAACTCAACATTTTCAAGCTTTGCTTCTTTTTTTACTTTCAAAATGATTGCATTTTTTAAGTCATCGCCAATTGGTTCTGCCGTTGTGAGTTTTACTTTATGAATACCTTTTATGGCATTATATTGTTCAATAAAAGTGTTGATTATTTCAGGCATATCACTCTCACGACTTTTAGTAATTAACAGCTTTATAAATGCAGCGGTTAGTTCTGAAATTCTGCTTTTTGTTATTGCATCAATAATTGATTGTTTCTTATCTGCATTTACGATCGGGCTACGTAGCAAATTCACAAAATCAGGATTGCCTTTACAAATCTGTTTTAGAAATCGCATGTCTGTATAAACGTTTTCGAGTTGATTTCTTTCGCCAGAAAGATCAATCAAACTTTTTGCATATCGTGCAGCTAAACGCGGATTAGGCATCTTAAAAATTAATTAATTCAATTTTACTTCGTCTGTCAATTGCTTTATATAATTCTCCTGCTTTGCTTTATCGTTCAATTCCTGTCGCAAAACTTTTTCAGCTACTTCAATTATTAAACTGCCAACCTGGTTTTTTAAATCGGTGAGTACAGCGTTTTTTTGTTGCTGAATAGCAGACTGAGCGTCGGTAAGGATTTTATCATATTCTGATTTTGCTCTTTCCTTCGCATCTGAAACCATTTTATCTGCTGTATTTTTAGCATCTTTAAGCATTCCGGCTCTTTCTTCACGTGCCTGCGCAAGTAAAGATTCATTTTCACTTTTCATCAATGCCATTTCTGCTTTTATTTTTTCTGCAGATGCAAGCGATTCAGCTATGGTTTCTTCGCGTTTTTTTAAGCCGCCCAAAATTGAAGGCCACGCATATTTTTTTAAGATATAAAACACTACAAGAAACGCAAGCAGCGTCCATATTATTAAACCCAAACCTGGTGTAAGTAATTGCATATTTAAAATCCTCCAATACTCAAAAGAGCATAATAAAATTTAAAACTTCTAAATCCTAATTAAAGAATTAGCTGCCAACAAACATTGCGAGGATACCAACGATAACACCGAACAATGCAACACCTTCTACAAGTGCTGCTGTAAGAATCATGTTTGCACGAATATCGTTTGAGGCTTCGGGTTGGCGGGCAATTGCTTCTACTGCACCTTTACCAATTTGACCAATACCGATACCAGCACCGATAGCTGCTAACCCTGCACCAATAGCGCCACCGGCATTTGCCGTTGCATTTAACAAAATAGTGTTCAATAAATCCATAATTATTCTTTTTATATTGATTAAAAATTAAACCATTGCAATGTCTTCATGATGATCTACACCATCATGCTCGCCTTCAAACGCCTGACCTATAAAAACTGCTGTAAGATTTGCAAATATGTACGCCTGCAAAAAAGCAACTAATAGTTCAATAAAATAAATAAATATTACAAAAGCTACAGAAAGCGGAGAAAATCCCCAGCCTGCTCCCGAACTTATTGCCCCAAAAATAAATATGAGTGAGATAAGACAGATAATGATAATGTGCCCCGCTATCATGTTTGCAAACAAACGAATACACAACGCAAAAGGCTTTGTAAAAATGCCTAAAATTTCTACTATTATTAAAATAGGTTTTATACCAACCGGTACCGGCGGATTAATTATATGTGCCCAATAGTGTTTATTAGAGCTAAACATTATATATAGGAACGAAATTACCGCAAGCACAAAAGTAAAAGCAATATTACCTGTGACATTAGCTGTACCTGGCACTAACCCTACAAGAGTATTTATAAGAATGAAAAAGAAAACAGTAAGTAAATAAGGCAAATATTTTTGATATTTTTTCCCAAGATTTGGTTTGGCTACTTCATCAATTATAAAAATAATTACCGGTTCTATTAAGCTTTGCGTTCCCTTTGGTGCAGTGGTAATGCCCTGACCGCTTTTATAACGTTTCGCAACTGTAAGCATTATCCAAACTAACAAAGCAAGGGCAAGAATCATTTGTACCACATTGCGTGTTAGCGATAAATCATACACTTCAATGCTATCATCAATTTGATTATTATTATTTAAAGCTACAATTTGCCCATTAGTATATTTAGCATCATCAAGATTCTGGGCTACAATTTTCTTGCTGCTTAATAACTCATAACCATTATAATTTTCATCACCATGCTTAAACTTAGAAAACATGAAAATGGAAAAACCTTTTTGCGGAGAAAATAATATTACAGGGAGAGGAATAGCTGCTTCATATTCTGTTCCATCGCTGCTTTCATACGAGAAAAAATGAAACTCATGTGCATCTAATACGTGACCGAAAATAACTTCATTGGCATCAAAACCTTTTTTCTCTTCTTTTTTAGTACTGCTTTCTGTTTCAGGCATTTGATCCTGGGCAAAAACAGAAACACAAAGAAGTAAACAGGAAATGCTGAAACCCGCTACCAGTAAAGATTTTAAACTTTTAAATACCATTATTCGGCTCTTAAATTTGGCGCAAATATACAGGGATACAAGTAAATAAAGAAACGATATTAGAAAGTAAAAAATTAGTACTCTAAATTGATTTATGTTGATTGGTTTTTCTGCGATTCTTCTTCAAGAATTTTTTAATTTTTTGAGTTGGGTTAAATGAATAATACGTGTAAAGCTAATTGCAGTATTGTTTATACAACAGCAGATTTTTTCTCAAACTGCATACTATGCAATTTAGCATAAAAACCATTCAGCGCTAAAAGCTCTTCGTGCGTACCGGTTTCTTTTATTTCTCCTTTATCAAGCACAATTATTTTATCTGCTTTGCGAATGGTTGATAAGCGATGCGCAATTACAATAGCCGTTCTTCCGGTAATTAAAGTATCAATTGCTTTTTGAATAAGCAGTTCACTTTCTGAGTCAATAGATGAAGTGGCTTCATCTAAAATTAATACAGCAGGATTTGAAAGAATTGCGCGTATAAAAGAAATTAATTGCCGCTGCCCAAGACTTAATGTGTTGCCGCGTTCCATAACATTATAATCGTAATTGCCCGGCAATTGCATAATAAATTCATCTACTTCAATAAGTTTTGCGGCTTCAATTACAGCATCGCGGTTTACTTCTTTATTATGCAGCGTAATATTATCCATGATAGAGACTGAAAAAAGAAATACATCCTGTAAAACAACTGCAATATTTTTTCGCAACGCATCAACATTATATTTTTCAATTTCAATATCATCTATTTTAATTGTTCCTTTTTTTATTTGATACAAGCGATTCAGCAAACTGATAATAGAAGTTTTTCCGCTTCCCGTATGCCCAACAATTGCAACTGTTTCTCCACGTTGTACTGTAAAACTGATATCTTTCAGCACATAATTTTCTTCATTATAAGCAAACCAAACTTTATCAAATTCTACTTTGCCTTGCAGTCTTTTTTCAGGAGCATAATTATTTTCTGTTGATTGCAATACATCCGGATTATCTAATACTTTAAACACACGTTCTGCAGCAATAACGCCCATTTGTATTATATTGAATTTATCTGCAATAACACGCAGCGGACGAAATATCTGGTTTAAATAAAGAATGAATGCTACAAGTTCTCCGGCAAGATCTTTATTAGCAATCGGGTTTGATGCAGCTTTGTCTGCAAGCCACCAAACCAATAAGCCCGTAGAAACAGCAAGCACAATTTCAACAATCGGAAAAAAAATAGAATACGCAAATATGGAACGGATGTTTGCATTGCGGTGGTGGCGGTTAATTTTTTTAAAATTTTCCAGTTCGCGATCTTCTGCCGCAAATGCCTGCACTATTTGCATGCCCGTAATTCTCTCCTGCACAAATGCGTTTAGCGCAGCCACCGCATTGCGCACTTGTATAAAACTTTTATTTACACTTTCTTTAAAATAATAAGTTGCCAATATTAATAATGGAAAAGGAATTAGTGCAATTAAAGTAAGCCGCCAGTCAGTTACAAACATTACCACCAAAACAATAATAATAGATAGCAGATCAGCAAAAATGGGAATCAATCCATCTGAAAAAATATCATTTATACTTTCAATATCATTTATTGTACGCGTGGTTAAAGTACCAATAGGTGTTGTATCGAATTGTTTTAAATTAAGCGAAAGAATTTTTTTATAAACAGCCGTACGCATATCCCGCACTACGCTTTGCCCCATCCACGAAGTAATAAAACTGAAATAAAATCTTGCAGCCGTTTCAATAAAAATAAAAATTACCTGGAAGACTGTAACTGCGATTACAAATTGCCATGCATCGCTTAACTGCCAACGCGGAAAAAGTAATTGAATGATCCATGGTGTATGTACTGCTTTGCCTGTTGCTTTATCTACTGTAAGCTGAATAAGAAACGGGCGCACAGGTGTAAAAAAAGAAAGAATAATTGCAAATATTATACTTGTTACAAATCGCCAACGGTAAGGCTTAACAAATTGAAAAACACGCTTTAAAACAGAAATATCAAAATACTTTTTTTGCTCGGCTTCAATCATAAAGTTTCAAAGGTAACAAGATTAAGGTTTTTATTTTTTAACTAAACATTCAGGTACATTAGCCTGTATTAAGTATAAACTATTACCAAACAATTTTTGTAAATTCGTACAGTATGAGCGAGCAGGAAGCAGCACTGGAAATTATATTACCGAAATATAATCTTACAGATGAACAGGAAAAAAAATTAATTCTGCGTCAATATCGGGCTTTGTTAAAACTACTGCGTCCAAAACTTAAAAAAGAAAGTAAAGAAATTAAAAATAATGGCGAGGAATTAATAAGACGAGCTTTTGAAATTGCAGTAGACGCACATAAAACAATGCGGCGTAAAAGTGGCGAGCCATATATTTTACATCCTATAGCTGTAGCAATGATTTGTGTTGAAGAAATTGGGCTCGGCGTGCGCTCTACAATATGTTCTTTGTTGCACGATACAGTGGAAGATACAGATGTAACTATTGAAGATGTGGAGCGTGAATTTGGAAATGAAATAGCAAGAATTGTTGATGGTTTAACGAAGATTTCAAATGTAATTGATACCAACAGCAGCCAGCAGGCAGAGAATTTTAAAAAGATATTGCTCACACTTACTGATGATCCGCGTGTTATACTTATAAAGCTTGCAGACAGGTTGCACAATATGCGAACGCTGGATTATATGAAGCCTGAAAAGCAGCTTAAGATTTCGAGCGAAACTGTTTGGGTTTATGCGCCGCTGGCGCATCGTATGGGTTTATATAATATTAAAACGGAGCTTGAAGATCTTTCAATGAAATATCTTGAGCCGCAGGCTTATAAAGATATTGCGCGTAAACTTTCTGAAACAAAAAGAGAGCGCAGCCGCTACATTAACGAGTTCATCAAACCAATTAAAGAAAAACTAAAAAAAACAGGTTTACAATTTGATATTTATGGCCGCCCAAAAAGCATTCATTCCATTTGGAATAAAATGAAAAAGAAGGGCGTTGATTTTGACGAAGTATATGATCTCTTCGCCATTCGCATAATTGTTTATTCATCTCCTGAAAAAGAAAAAGAAGATTGCTGGAAAATTTATTCGTTTATTACTGATGAATACATGCCTTCACCGGAGCGTTTGCGTGATTGGTTAAGCAATCCTAAAAGCAACGGATATGAAGCTTTGCATACAACCGTAATGGGTCCGCAGGGCAGATGGGTTGAAGTACAAATTCGTACCAACCGTATGAATGAAATTGCAGAGAAAGGTTTAGCGGCGCATTATAAGTATAAAGAAGGCAGTACAGAAGAAGATCGTTTTGATAAATGGTTTGCACAGATACGCGAAGTAATTAGTAGTCAGGATACTGACAGTGTTGATTTTTTACAGGATTTTAAAACCAGTTTTCTGGCAGAAGAAATTTATGTATATACACCAAAAGGTGATATAAAAATGTTACCTGTAAACAGCACCGCGCTTGACTTTGCATTTGCTATTCACTCAGCAGTTGGAAGCCGTTGTATTGGCGCCAAACTAAATCATAAGCTTGTGCCCATAAGCCATAAATTAAGAAGTGGAGACCAGGTTGAAATTATTACCAGTAATAAACAAAAACCGACTGAAGACTGGCTGAAATTTGTTGTTACAGCAAAAGCTAAAAGTAAAATAAAAGATTCACTGAAAGAAGAAAAAAGAACCATTGCAGAAGATGGAAAAGTTGCATTGCAAAAAAAGCTTTTGGGAATGGGTGCAGCCTTTCATCAGCATAATATTGAAGAGCTTGTAAGTTTTTATAAAGTTCCGTCGCAACTTGATCTTTTTTACAACATTGCAGTTAAGCAAAATGATCTTAAAGAACTAAAAGAATTTAAAGTTACCGGCGATAAAATCGAGTACATAAAACCTGCAAAAACTATTACAGAAATAAAACCTGAGACTGAGCATAAACCTTTACCTAAAAAAGATTCTGAGCTTATCATTTTTGGTGAAAGCAGCGATAAAATAAAATATGCACTTGCCAGATGTTGTAATCCAATTCCCGGTGATGATGTATTTGGATATGTAAGTACAGGCAAGGGATTAATTATTCACCGCGTTAATTGCCCGAACGCAGCAAGATTGATGGCGAATTATGGACCTCGCATTGTAAAAACAAAATGGGCAAAAAATAAAGAAATATCTTTCTTAACCGGAATAAAAATTATCGGTATGGATGATGTTGGCGTAATTAATAAGATAACAAATATTATAAGTGGTGAACTTAAAATAAACATTGCAGCCTTAACTATTGAATCAGGTGAAGGCGTTTTTGAAGGCTCGGTAAAAGTTTTTGTTCATGATAAAGAAGAACTTGATGAACTGGCAGAAAGGCTTAAAAAACTTCATGGCATTCATGAAGTAAAAAGGTTAGATATTGAAGATGGAACCACTACTTAATAGGTTTTGGTTTGGGTGATTCAGTAATTGTTTTTATTGCAGGTGGTCTTACTAATGATTTATTGGGTCTGTTCGTATCTTTTCTACGCCATAAACTATAAGCACCTTTTACAGCAGCCATCACTCCTAATTTTCTTGCAGCACCAAATATTTGTTTTCCAAAAGAAAGTTTTTTCGAGAATGGATTTACAAGTAAACCGGCTCCGCTGGTTAAAATTTTCCAGCTTCCATTTGCGATCATCTTATTTAGGAATGATGGTAACACTGCATCAGCAGAAGCTTTAAGAACTTCTTGTGGCAATTTTCGAAAATGTGATTCAAGCGCACGATGTTCTTTTTTTATAGACGCTTTTAAGAAATCTATTTCTTCTTTTAATTGCTCAGCATTTTTTATTTCTGATAAATCGTAATCGTTATTGATTGTTATTATTCTTGTAGCCATTCTAATTTTTTTTATGAAGCAGGCGAATAAGTTTATTAATAAAAGAATTGAGCAAAATTTTCCTTAAAAATATAATTATCAGTAAAAACACAAGCAGGTAAAATAATGCTACAATTCCAAAACCTGCAACAAAACTACCGGTAACATTTACGAGCCAAAAACCAGCAGTAATACTTGCAAAAATTAATAAAAACAAAGAGACTATTACAAGCAATATAGATGTAATAATACCAGATGCAATGCGAGAAATTTTTTCTGTTGCCTGTAATCTGAGCAGTAAAATACGTTGTTGTATATACTGCTCTAATTTAGTTTTTGTCTCCGTAAAAAAGTTTTGCTCTTCGGGCATTCTATTTTTTTTTATGTATTAATCAGTAATTGTACTGCTGAGATCTTTCGCTTTATCTTCAAGATCATTTATAAATGCTTTACCTTTTTTAATAAGTTTTTTATACTGTTTTTCGAGTGATCCCGCTTTATCTTTAAAATTATCTTTAAGACTGTCCTTTGCATCTTCCGCAGCGTCAGCAACACCAGATAAAATTTCTTTTCCTTTATCAGTTTGTGTTAATAAAAGTATAGCGCTGCCTACTGCTACTCCTATAATAATACCTGATAAAAATTTTTGACTTGTATTCATAATTTGTGGAATTTAATGGATAAATAATATTATAAATTTAAAGAATTATCATGTTATTTTAGATTATGGAAAACGCAAAAGATCTTAAAATAAATAAGTATTTTTTCTTAGCCATAATACTTTTGTTTGCTATTTTTTTGTTTTCAAGTTTAATTCAATTTGTTTCTGCTTTTCTTGGTGCTATAATGCTATATGTACTGAGTAAACCTTTTGCTTGCTGGCTTATTAATAAAGGCTGGAGCAAAAACTTAACATCAATACTAATTATTATTATTTCATTTTTTCTTATTTTATTACCAATTGCAGGTTTCGTTAGTCTCCTTTATAACAAGATTAGTGCCGTGTTAATGCATCCCGAAATAATAACAACTTCCGTAAAACAAGTAGATGCAGTTGTACAAAAACGCTTTCATTATAAATTGATATCTGATGATACTATACATTCAATTCAATCTTATGCATCAACAATATTATCAGCGGTATTAAAGCAAAGCTTAAATTTTGTAACTACTATTTTAATGATGTATTTTTTTACTTATTACATGCATCAGAATATTAACAGCATGGAAGCAGCTATTGTTTTTTACCTGCCTTTTAAAAAAGAAAAAATAAAATTATTTGGTGATGAATTGGTGCAACAAACTTTCAGTAATTCAATAGGCATTCCAACAATTTGTGTTGCACAAGGTTTAGCAGGGTTTTTATGTTACTGGATTGCAGGTATAGAACAGGCAGGTTTTTGGGGTGTTATTACCGGTTTTGCTGCATTAATACCTGTTATTGGTACCGGCTTGGTTTGGGTACCGGCTGCAGTATATTTATTAATAATTGCACATAACTGGCAAGCAATATTTGTAATTCTTTTTGGTGCGTTGATAATGGGCACGCTTGATAATATTATAAGATTTATTCTTGCTAAAAAAATGGCTGACGTGCATCCTATTATTACGGTACTTGGTGTAATACTTGGCTTAAAATATTTTGGATTTCTTGGATTGATTTTCGGACCGCTGCTGATTTCTTATTTTTTTATTCTTCTAAAAATATATTATGTAGAATATCAGCAACCCATATTACTAAAACCTGAGAAAAAGCGGCAAATTATGCCCGTTTATATGCAGCCTTTTTTAGGTTTTAAAACAATGAGGAAGAAAGCATCGTCTGCAAAATCCAACTCAAAATCTACCTGATTTATGGTTCTATATTAATAGAGAAAATTATCATGCGCGATTTTAGTTGATCTATAACATTAGAAAATTTAAGATCAGGATCGCGGTCGTGAATATTCGTTAGCCCGTTATGAATTTTTATTTCTGGTGAAAGCGTTACGAATTTTAAAAAGAAATTAAATCCAACACCGCCTTCAATTGCATAATCATTTTTTTTAAGCTTGATAAGATCTTCAGCGTTACGTTCGTTTGAATTGCTGGCAAGATCAATATCAGCTGTTAAACCAGCAAGCATATAAACGCGAAAATTATCAATCCTGTCAGAATTAAATTTTATTTGTAAAGGCAGTGTAAAAATGGTTGAAGGCAGCGTTTTCTTTTCAATTGCCGTTTCATTTGCGTTTGGATATTTTAGTACGTATGTAAAATATTTTGCGCCACCAACCATTAATTGTGGCGCTGCGCGAAACTCAAAACGATTGGTAAGATGAACTGTAGCCAGCAAGCCTGCTGCAAATCCACCACTTGAACCGGGTTCAACAGAAAGCACACTATCATACTGTAAAAAACGCGCGTCTTTGGTGGTATGCAAATTCATATTTGAATAACCAAAAGTCAACCCGAAATAATAAGGCAGGTTATCGTGGTCGGGACGATTTTGTTCTTTTTGTGCCCGAACACATTGTATAGAGAAAATAAAAAAGAATATTATAAATATTTGCTTACAGCGCAAACCAATAAGATGCTTACAATTGATCATTATAAAAAATATAGACTAAAAAACTACAAATAGGGTACAAATCTGCAATATTTAAAACTTTTCAATCTAAACGTTTAATTGATAAAAATAATTGTAATAAAACGGTAACGAATTTATAAATGCTTAATGCAGTTAAAGTATTTAGTAAATTTTTATTATCAATCATATACTTAACTCCAGCTTTTCTTCAGATTTTTATTTTCTATTTACAAAATTTAATTACAAAGCATACAGTGTTATGAAGATTATTGTGACGAGCTTATTATCATTGATATTTTCTATGCAGGTTTTTTCGCAGCAAAAAGATACATTAATACACAAGCTTGATAGCCTGAATAAAAAAACGGATACTAGTGGCGGTCAAATAAATATTATTAATCCTAAAGCTTATACTGAAAATACGCGCATAAGTTTTCCTTCTTATTTTATTTTGTTGGGAAGTGATTTGAAGCAGGATATTACCGCACCGTTTCATCAAACAGGAAAAGAATGGGCGCATATTGGCATTTACGCCGTTTCTATTACAGCTTTATCATTAGTAGCAGACGAACCCGTGCAACGTACTGCTTCCAGCTTTTACAAAAACAGTAAAACTGTTTCAGGCATTAGTGATTATGTTACAAAATTCGGAGGAAGATATGAGCTTTATTCGCTGTTAACATTGGGCAGCTATGGATTTATTTTCGATAATAAAAAAATGCAAACAACTACATTATTAGCTTCGCAAGCCTATATAACAAGTGGCTTAATAGAAACTGCAGTTAAATATATTACAGGCAGGCAAAGACCTTCTTATTATAATCCAAATCATCCGGAAGCAGAACCAACTTTTCACGGACCAGCTTATAGCTTAGGCAACAATGTTTATCAACATAAAATAAGCACTTCTTTTCCTTCAGGACATACAACTGCAATTTTTGCAGCAGCTACTGTTTTTGCAAAAGAATATAAAAATACGCCCTGGGTTCCTGTTGTTGCATATAGCGCAGCTTCGCTGGTAGGATTAAGCCGCCTTACTGAAAACCGGCATTGGACAACAGATGTAGTAGTAGGTGCAACCTTAGGTTATTTGTGCGGCAGCCAGGTTGTAAATAATTATCACCGCTTTGCTAAATTGAAAGCACCTTCCAAAAGCGGCATTCTATCATTTAATTTAAATTATAACGGTTACAATTTTGAGCCTGGTTTGGTTTATACTTTTCGCAGGTAATTTATATTAAGGCTTTAAAACAAGCACCTGAAAACTTCCGGGTATCATTGGCGGTCTCTTTGTACTATCAGTTGATGTACCAAAATCTGCAGTTGGCAAATAAACATTATGTGTTGTTGCATCAACAGATAATGTTCTTGCGCCACGTTTTGTTGGTAAATTTTTTACAACCGTAAATTTATCTTTTGATTCTTCTTTTATGATGGTTAGTGTTCCTTCTCCATTAGAAGAATAAATTGTATTGATGGATGCATCAAATGCAGTTCCATCACATCCATCACCGATAGGCAAGCTGTTAATTATTTTTCCGTTGAATGCATCAATTATCATTAATAATCTATTATCGCAACCGGCAAAAAGCAATTTATTTTTTCTGTCAATACTTAAACCAGATGGTGCTTCGCCCGGCGCAATTGACCAGCTATGAATTAATTTCATTCTGTTAATATCAACCACTTCTATTTCGCTTGCATCTTCATTGTTCACAAATATTTTTCCTTCATTATCGCTTACTGCAGTTTCAGGTTTTCCTTTTACATCAATGGTTGCAACAACTTTATCTGTTGAAGGATCAATTACCGTTAAGTTTTTACTTCTTCCATTACAGGTAATAATCTTTTTTGAATAAGCATCATAAAAAATTGCATCAGGGTTTTCGCCTGTTGCAATGCTGTCGGTTATTTGCAGTGTATTTAAATCAAACACAAATACATTATTTATTCTTCCATTACTGGTAAAGCCTTTGTTTAAATTGTGCACCAATGCAATACCATGAACGCCTGTTGTGTTTGGTATGATTCCAATTGAATCACCATTATTTTTATCAATCACGTTTACCTGCGTGCCGTGCGAAACAAACAGTTTGTTTGATGCCGTATCAACAAAAATATAATCCCAGCCACCGCTGCTTTTTATGTGAAAAGTATCTGCAACATGCAAATTGTTTGTTTGTGCATATAAGCTGATTGAAGCAATTAATATGACAACTAAAAAAAATATTTTTAACATAGCGAATTGTTTATCCGTAAAAATGATATAGGATTTTGAGGATATTCTGAAGCCGTTAAATGCAATTATAAAAAATGAGAAAAAATTTATGCATACAATTTTGCATTAAATCTTTTTGCAAGAATTCCTGTAGCGTTTGCAGCATTAACCTCTGCTACAATTACGCCGGGTTTACCATAAGGTTGATGCGCTATACATTTTCCATCAGGTGCAATTAAAGATGTTGCAGATTCCTGGAATGTTGTTGCATAGTTTATGCTTGCAAAGTATATCGTGTTTTCCATAGCTCTCAACATCATTGCTTTTTCATAGTAAGGATTTTCACTATTGCCCCATTCTGTTAGCTGAACACCTTCAACATTGCTGCCTGTAAATTGCGGGTGAAAAACAATAGCTGCACCTTGCATTGCTGCCCATCTTACAGATTCCGGGTAACGAAATCCTTCATGGCAAATCGTGATTCCAAACCTTATATTATTCACTTCAAAAATATGTCGCTGCGTGCCGGGTATCCATAAATTATCTTCTGATGGATCGAGTTGATTTTTTGATTGATAGCCTGATATTTCGCCTTTATTCGAAATAACAAAAGCAATATTCAACATTCCATTTTCAACAAACCAATCCATTGGTAAAACAATAGTGATTGAATTTTCTTTTGCAATAGCACAAGCTTTTTGCAAAGCAGCCTGCATATTTTCAGGGGTTGATTTTTCTGTTTGAAATTCTGCTGTTGGGTAACCGGGAATATAAGATTCAGGAAAACAAATAATTTCTGCCTGTTACGCTGCTGCATCTTTTACTAAGTTTTCTAACTGAATTAAGCCATCATTAATTGTTGCTGAAAATGTTGGCGATGCTAATGCGATTTTCATCATTTAATTATTAATGATTAAAGATATAATGGATTTTATTTTACAAGTTGATTAGATTTTTTCTTGTACATCATTCTTATAAAAGTTGGTAACACAACCAGCAATAAAGGCAGGGCAATAATAAATCCGCCAATAACAGCAATGGCTAAAGGTTGATGTAATTGTGCACCGGTGCCGATGCCTAACGCGATTGGCGATAACGCGATGATAGCACCAAGCGCTGTCATAAGTTTTGGACGAAGCCGCGTGGAGATGGCATAAACAACAGCCTGATCTGCATCATTTGTTTCCTTATAAGATTCTCTGAATTGTAAAAAAGTAAAGATGGCATTCTCTCCTATTATTCCAACGATCATTATTAAACCTGTATAACTGCCAACATTTAATGGCGTACCGGTAAAATATAATGCAAGAAAACTGCCGGCAATACCAAGCATCGCAATAAATAAAATAATGCAGGCAATACGGTAATCGCGAAACATAAAAAGTATTACACCAAACACTAAAAGACTGGATGTAAGTAAAATGATAAGCAGTTCATGAAATGATTGCTGCTGATCTGCATATGCGCCGCCGTATTCAATACTATAACCTTGCGGCAATGCAATTTTTTTTGATACCTGCTGTTGTATATTTTTTATCGCAGTACCAAGATCACTGTTATCAAGCCGCGCTGTTACAACACCTATATTCTGCATGTCTTCGCGTTGTATTTCTGCTTCGCCACTGTCTGGCTGCACAGTTGCAAGCGAGGCAATAGATTTTAGTTGCCCGTTTGGCAAAAAAAGCTGCATTTGCTTTATCTCATCAACACTTCTTGTTTTGCTGCCTGCATACATAATACGTACATCGGTAAGCTGGTTTTTATCATACACACTTCCTGCAACATTACCTTCAATAGCTATTTGTAATTGCGATTGAAAATCGGTTGGTGAAATATTGTATTGCGCAAGGTTTACATTATTGGGTTGTATGTTGATAGTTGGTCCGGTAATGGTGATGCCATCAAACACATCAGCAGTGCCCTGCACATTTGAAACAATTGCTGCAACCTGTTGTGAAAGTTGATGCAAAATGTTTTCATCAGTACCAAAAATCTTTACTTCAATTGGTTGAACAGATGTCATCAAATCACCAAGCATATCGCCAATTACTTGTCCAAAATCTACGCGCAGCGCGGGTTGTGTACTTTCTATGCGCTTGCGGATATCTGCAATCACTTCATCTGTACTGCGGCTTCTGTTCTTCTTTAACTGAATTAAATAATCACCTGAGTTAGGTTCAGTGATGAAAAAACCCATCTCCGTTCCGGTGCGGCGAGAGTAGGCTTGGACTTCCGGTACCTGCACAATTTCTTTCTCTGCGGATTGCAGCATGCGATTTGTTTCTTCAAGTGATGTACCTGGCGGCGATACATAATCCAACACAATACTTCCTTCATCCATTTCCGGCAAGAAACCCGTTTCAAGATTTGGATAAATTAGAATGATGGAAATAATCAACACAACAATAAAAGCAATGCTGATGTATGCATGATGAATAAAGAACGAAACCCAACGCTGATTTTTTACAGTATGTGTTTTATGTTTTTCGTTTTGAGCTTTTGGTTTTGCATTTTTTGAAAACAATAAATAAATAACCGGCAATGCAAGCCACGTAACAAAAAATGAACACACTAATGTTATAAGCATTGTGTTGGTTAATACTTTAAAATAGGCGCCCGCAACACCACTCATTAATTTAAAGGGAAGAAAAATTACAATCGTGCTTAATGATGAACCCACCATAGCAGGAAATAAATATTTAATTGCTTTCTGTATTAATATTACAGGTGGTTCATCAGGGTTTTCTTCATGCGTGCGGTATATTTGTTCTACTACAACTATTGCGTCATCTATTATTAAACCGATGGCTGCTGCAATGGCGCCGAGTGTCATTATATTTAATGTTTCACCTGTTGCATACAATACAATAACCGTGAGTAATAATGTAACCGGAATAGTAATAAGTATCACACTGCTTGCTTTAAAAGAACGCAGGAAAAGTATAGCTACAAAAATTGCTAATGCGAGCCCGATCCATAAACTATCCGTAACACTTTTTATAGCATCGTTTACAAAATCTGCCTGTATATAATATGGTTTGATGATAACGCCGGCCGGTAAAATCTTTTGTAATGCAGCCACCTGCTTTTTCATCTGCGCAGAAAGATCAATAAGATTTGCATTGGGTTGTTTAATTACAGCAAGCAGTAAACTTTCATGACCATTGGCATTAATCTTTACATATTGTTTCGCGTTGTTTATTGTTACAGCAGCAATATCTTTCAATAAGATAATGCGGTTGTTGTTATTGCTTACAACAATGTTTTGTAATTGTTCCAGCGAATTAACCGATGCATCTGTAACCGTTAAATACAACTGCCTGTAATCATTTAAATAGCCGTTTGATTGCATGATATTATTTTCTGCAATCGCAGTGCTTACAGTAGCTGGTGTAATGCTAAGCGCATTCATCTTTTGCTGGTTCAATGCCACTTCATATTCTTTTGTTTCACCACCAATTACACGCACTTCAGAAACACCTTGCACTCTTGATAAATATGGCTTGATAGTGTACATCGCAAGCAATTTCATTTCAAGCGGTGATAATGTATGGCTTTCGAGCGAATAACCAATTACAGGCAGAATAGATGGGTTCATTCTTTCCACTGTTATGTTTACACCGGCAGGTAATGTATTGCTGATCTCATTGATCTTTGATTGAATGCGCTGCTGTGCAAGATCGACATCTGCATTCCAGTTTAAGAATGCTGAAAGTTCGCAACTGCCGCGGCTTGTAGTACTGCGTATGGTTTGCAGATCGGGTATTTGTTTAATAGCCGTTTCAAGCTGGCGCGTAACGGTGATCATCATTTTATCAACCGGCTGCTGCCCTGCATCTGCAATAATCTTTATTTTAGGAAAAGTGATTTCAGGAAACAATGCTGTTTGCATTTTGCTGTATGCAAATACGCCGCCCAGCAAGATGATGATGATAAGAACAGTGATGGGGTTTTTATATGTTGTGAAGAAGAATTTCATTAGTGAATGGTGAGCGGTGAACAGTTAGCAGAGAAGAGTAAATGGTAAGCGTTACATTTATTCAAAACAAATATGAAACCACATAAAAATCTTGATGCATGGAAACTGAGTTTCCAATTTGTGAAAGAAGCGTATACAGCAACTGCTTTCTTTCCTTCAGAAGAAAAATTTGGACTTGTATCACAAATACGCAGAGCTGCAGTTTCTATTCCGGTTAATATTGCTGAAGGAGCAGCAAGAAAATCAAAAAAAGAATTTCTCCAATTTTTATATATAGCTGAAGGTTCTTTAAGCGAATTAGATACACTGATTGAGTTATCATTTGAATTAAACTTTTGCTCAAAAGAAGTTACTGAAAACTTATTATTACTACTTGAAAACATATCTAAAAGAATTTTTGGATTAATTAGAAAAGTGAATAGTGAGTTGTAAACGGCAAGCAAATTTTCTACTGCTAACTGTTCACTGTTTACCATTCACAGATATTTTCGCCGTATCACTTAATCCATAATTACCTGTAAGAATTATCCTATCACTATCATTTAATGTTGGTTCAATAACCTGCACATTATTACCTGTTTCAATTCCTTTTTTTATACTGGTTTTTATAGCTGTACTATCATTCAATAATTTCATAATCCAGAATTCAGTTTGTTCTTCATTACTTAATACAGCAGGCTTTGGAAGCAATGTTGCATTCTCAATTTGTTGTTTAATAAGATACACTTTTGCAATAAGGTTTTCAGGTATCAGCCTTTCTGTTTTTACCTTGATGATATAACGTTGCGTTTGTCCAATTGAATCAACTGATGGTAATGCAGATTGAACATAGCCTTCTAATGTTGTACTGTCAGAAAGATGCAATTGCAATGTTTTATTTTGCAGAAGATGTTGCTTCAATTCATACGGCAGATCCAATAAAAATGCAAAGCTTGATTTATCTGTAATTTCTGCAAGCTGCTCTCCATCCTGCACATAACTGCCGGAAGTATAAGTAAGCTGCGTAACATATCCGCCTGAAGGCGATTTTATTTTAATTACGCCTTCAAAATGCAGTGAAGAATCAAGGTTATTGATTGTGTTTCCCAAAGCAACTGCCTCTTTTGTTTTGATGGTAAAAAGCGTTTGTCCTTTGCTTACATAATCGCCCAGTTTTATACCCGAAGTTTGCAGGTAACCAACTGCATTTGATTTTACAAAAGTTTTTAAAGTAAATGCTGAAGTGGCATTCAGTTCAACCGTTTCGGTAATGTTATCATGCGAAGGATGTGTAATGGTAACAGGTGTTATAGCATCTTGCGGCGATATATCTTCATCACTACTATCTGTAGTTTTGCTTTTGCATGCATAAACAAAACATGTAAACAAAATCAGGATAACAATATGTGTATAGTTTTTCATTTTTGATTCCGGTAATTCATCTGAGTAATAATTTGAAATTGCTTTACAATATTTTGTGTTATTGTGTTTTGTGCATTTAAATAATTGCTGATGGCGATAATATAATCTGCAATGTGTACATCACCGGTTATAAGCAACTTTGCGTTTGCATCAATTAAAGTATGCACATATTTTAATTGCTCATTGGTTTCATTTATGATCTGGTTGATCGTTCCTAATTGTTGTGTAAACTGCGCTATTTGCTGCTCATATTGCGCATTATAAAAATCACGGTTATTGATGCGTGTTCGTTCTAAAATATTTATGCGCTGATATTGCAGCTTTCGCTGATGACCATCATAAATTGGGATGTTTAAATTGAGCGCAACGCCTGCACCAAAATTTTTATACGGTAAATAAGCAAGTGAAGAAACATAACCTCCATCTGCAGTTAAATTCAGTTTGGGTTTATATGCCAGATCAATCTGTTGTGCTGCATTTTTTAATAACAAACTATCTGTTATAAACTTCTTATAAAATATTGAAGTGTTATATTCAGGTAATTGCTGTAATGCAATGCGTGGCGAATCCAATGCAGTAAAAGAAGTATCAATCAATCCACATAAATAATTCAGTGTTGCATAATCATCCTGATATTGAAGTTTTGCCTGCGTAATTGTTAGATGTTGCTGTTGCAGCGTAACTAAAAAAGTAAGATAATCTGTTTGCCGGTACACACTTGCCTGCGTAAGTTTTTTTAAAATGGTATCTTCTTTAGAAAGCAAACTATATACTTCATTATTAAAATTGTATTCACGCCAGCTTCCATACGCAGCAATGTATGCGGCGATAACCGTTTGACGTAAATCCTGCTCCGTTATTTTGCCCGCAATAGAAATTGAATCGTTCAGTAATTGAATACCATTGAACTGAATATGTAAATTTCTTTTACCAACAAATGTCTTTGAAGCACTTATTTGTTCGCTGAAATTTCGGATGTTGGTGATAATTTCATCATACCCATAACTATTGATAATAGGTGCATAATAATTATTGCTGATTCCGTTTACCTGTGGCTTGTAAGTTGCAAGAATGCGCAAACTGTCAATTCTGTTTAAAAGAATATTGTTACCGGCTTCTTTTAATAAAGGACTGTTTTGAATTGCCTGATCAAGAAAATAATCTAATTTTTTTTGTTGCGCAAACAAATGAACCTGCACAACAAAAAACAGAAACACTAAAAATGTTTTAGTATATTTTTTTAATGCGAACAATAAATAAACTTATTAATGCATCACGAAAGAACATTAAGATTTTGAAGAAAATTTGAACTTGCTCACCAGTTTATTTTAAATGTATGTAAATTGGGTGAAGAAAAATTATAGGTACATGCATAACCTGATGCAATGCATATTTGATGAATGATTGATAAACCCAGCCCATGATTTATTGATGCGTTATTTTGTTTTGAAAATCGCTTGAACAACAGCGCTTCATCCAGCGGTTGCGCAATGCCGGTGTTGGTTATTTCTACATTACGCTGCAACAAAATTTTTATAGAACCGCCGCTTGTATTATGTTTTGTTGCATTGCTTAAAAGATTACTGAGCAAAATTTCTATGAGATAAATATTACCGCTAATCGTTTTTGCCGAAAGGATTTCATCAATACGAATATTTTTATTCTTCCACAATTCAGCAAACTGGTTTATTTTATTTTGAAGCAATTCTTTTACATCAAGATTTGTTTGTTCGCTAAATTGATTATTCTCAATTTTTGCAAGTAACAATAAAGATTGATTGAGTTTTCGCAAACTATGCAAAGCATCATAAGCGCTTTGAATAGCGTTGCTTTCGGCTTCTGTAAATTTTTCATTTTGTATTAGAAGATCAAGCTTGGATTGTATCACAGCAAGCGGTGTTTGTAACTCGTGCGAAGCATTTTCTGTAAATTCTTTTAATATTTTATAATCATGTTGCGCTTTGGTTAATGCACCAGTTAACACTGTATTTAAATAATTAAATTCATCAATATTGCTTTCGCTGAAATTTAATGTTTGCGCATTACTAAGAGTAAATTGCTGCATAGTTTGTAAAGTGCTGTAAAATGGCTTCCATAATTTTTTCAATACAATACGATTGATAAAAAAAGTAACTGCGAGTATTAATAAAATAACGGAAAGCGTAATAATGATAATGTTTTTAATTAATACATCTGTGCCTTCAAGTGATTTGCTCACACTAACCTGGTACCAAAAATTATTTGCATTAATATCAAACTCAATTGTGCGCTGTAATTCTTTTTCCTGCTCTGCGGCATCATAACTTTCATGCGTAAAAATTTTATTAATGGTTCTGCCTGGTTTGCTGATAGATTTATACACTGTATATTGGTCACGCACTTCAATAACATCGGGCAAATGATTAAAGCGGTTTGCATACGTTATCACTTCATTTTTTTCAATTTTTAAATCTTCGTCAACCTGATTTATTATAACATAGCGCAACAAAACAGAAAACGCAAAACTTCCCAGTAAAAAAATTATTACGGTTGATATAAGATTGATGCGGTTATATTTTGTAAACAATTTCATTTGGGCAAACTGAATTTATAACCCATGCCGTAAACAGATCGTATGTAATCCGGCGCGCCTTGTTGTAATAATTTTTTGCGCAGATTTTTTATATGTGTATAAATGAAATCGTAGTTGCCGGCAATATCCATATCATCGCCCCAAAGATGTTGTGCAATGGCGCCTTTGCTGATGACTTTATTTTTATTACTGATAAAATATAACAGCAGTTCGTATTCTTTTTTTGTCAACTCAATTTCATTATTGCAAACCAAAACATGTTTCGCATCAAGCTCAATTTGTAATTCATCAAACACAATTATATTCTTTCCATCAAAAGATTTCCTGCGGATAATGGCGGCAACTCTCGCACCCAACTCGGGTAAATGAAAAGGCTTGGTAAGATAATCGTCAGCACCGGCTTTCAATCCATAAATTTTATCATCTAAAGAATTTTTTGCAGAGATAATAATTACACCATCCGCCTTATTATTTTTTTTAAGTTCTTTTAAAATATCAAGCCCACTGCCATTGGGCAATGTTATGTCAAGTATAATGCAGGCATAATCGTACAACGAAATTTTTTCTAGCGCAGAATAAAAATCGAATGCAGTTTCATT
>CAXSDU010000001.1:51329-64912 GCA_964236165.1 uncultured Parafilimonas sp.
TAATAAATTGTTCGCTGCTTAAATACATGCAGATACTTTTGGAAAGCTCTTTTTCATCTTCTATAACTAATATCTTCATTTATTTAAGTGCAATTAAATCGTATGTATATTATTTACTTCCGCAATAAATACAACATATTCCAAAGCTTAGTTGTTTAAAATAGGTTTGTTTAAATCCAACTTTCTGCATAATTGCTTTAAAATTTTCGCGATCGGGAAAGGCTTGTACGGAGTTATTTAAATATTCGTAAGCTTCTTTATTTTTTGCAAGTAGTTTACCAAACCCTGGTGCTACAATCTTCATATAAACATTGTAAAAACCTTTAAATAAAGATGATTCAGGTTTTGAAAATTCAAGTATAGAAATCTTTCCGCCGGGTTTTAATACTTTCAGCATTTCTGAAAGACCTTTTTCGAGATGTTCAAAATTGCGCACACCAAAAGCTACTGTTATCGCATCAAAAGTATTTGCATCGTAATGTATCGTTTCGCTGTCTCCATTCAATAATTCAATGGTTTGGGAAAGATTGGCTTTTTCAATTTTTTTTCTTCCTAATGCAAGCATGCCTTCAGAAATATCAATACCAATTATTTTTTTTGGATGTAAAATTTTATTAGCAAGAATGGCAACATCGCCTGTGCCGGTTGCTACATCTAATATAATTTTTGGCTGAATAGTTTTCAATTCTCTTATAGCTTTTCTTCTCCAGCTTTTATCAATTCCAGCGCTTAAAAAGCGGTTTAGAAAATCGTACCTGCCGCAAATAGCGTTAAACATTTCTGCTACCTGGTTTTTTTTACTCAATACACTTTGCTTGTCGGGCATTATTTCATCGTGTGCATACATTGACATGCGGCGAAGTTAAACTGTTAACTGTTAATTGCTATGTAGCGGCACAATTGTTGGTTAATGTTTTCGCAAATATTTTTGATATTTTTTTTAGCTGATGCAAGGCTGCTTATTTTGTAGTTCATCTGCAAACTTATTTCATGCAAACAGGAGAAGATATAAGGATTTTAAACGAAAAAATTCAGCAGGCTTCCGGCTTTACTGAAAGATTGCGCAACGAATTAAGTAAAGTAATTGTTGGGCAATTTGAAATGATTGACCGGTTGCTTATTGCGTTATTAAGTAATGGGCACATTTTACTGGAAGGTGTGCCTGGTCTTGCAAAAACACTTACCATAAAATCACTTGCACAATCTGTGCAGGCAAAATTTAGTCGCATACAGTTTACACCTGACCTGTTACCGGCAGATGTTACGGGCACTATGATCTATAACCAGCAACGCAACGAATTTATCGTGCGCAAAGGCCCAATCTTCGCTAATTTTATTTTGGCTGATGAAATAAACCGTGCGCCCGCAAAAGTGCAAAGTGCATTATTGGAAGCCATGCAGGAAAAACAAGTTACTATTGGTGAAAATACTTTTAAGCTTGATGAACCTTTTCTTGTGCTGGCAACACAAAATCCATTAGAGCAGGAAGGCACTTATCCTTTACCTGAAGCGCAGGTTGATCGTTTTATGATGAAGGTTATTGTTGGTTATCCTGATAAACAGGAAGAACAATTAATTATTCGCCAGCAAGTGCAGCACCTAGCTTTACCAACCGTAAATGCTGTTGTTAGTCTTGATGAAGTAAACAACGCCAAACAACTAACACGAGAAGTTTACATTGATGAAAAGATAGAAAAATATATTGTTGATATTGTTTTCGCCACGCGCTTTCCGGAGCAATATGGATTAGGTAAAATGAAAAGCATAATTAGTTATGGCGGTTCACCAAGAGCAAGTATTAACCTTGCACTCGCAGCAAAAGCATACGCATTCATACGCAAGCGTGGTTTTGTTATTCCGGATGATGTGAAGACAATTTGTAAAGATGTATTAAGGCATCGCATTGGATTAACGTATGAAGCAGAGGCAGAAAACATCAATGCAGAAACAATTATCTCAGAAATTTTAAGAACAGTAACTGTTCCTTAAAGGTTATAGTTTATGGCATATAGTTCACAGCAAATTGAAATTATCAACTACGAACCATAAACCATGATCTATTCACCATGAACTAAAATGGAAGTAAGTGATCTATTAAAAAAAGTGCGTTCGCTTGAAATAAAAAGTAAACGTTTAAGTAATCATCTTTTTACAGGTGAATATCATACCGCATTTCGTGGCCAGGGAATGGCATTTAAAGAAGTGCGGGAATACCAGCCTGGTGATGATATACGTTTTATTGACTGGAATGTTTCTGCGCGCATGGGGCACACGTACAGTAAAATATTTGAAGAAGAACGCGAGTTAAGTGTTTACTTATTGATTGATGTGAGTGCAAGCAGTTTGTTTGGCACTTTCAGACAAACAAAAAAAGATCTGATGATTGAAATGGCTGCAGTGCTTGCTTTTTCTGCTATTACCAATAATGATAAAGTAGGATTAATTTTTTTTAGTGATACGGTAGAAAAATATATTCCTGCAAAAAAAGGAAAGGATCATGTTTTATATATGATGCGCGAAATGCTTACACATAAACCGCGTTCTGTTCATACAGATATTACAAAAGCTATTGGCTATTTAAACAATGTAACAAAACATAAAAGCATTGTTTTTATTTTAAGCGATTTTGCTGATGCCGGCTATCATCAAACTTTAAAAACAGCAGCACGAAGACATGATATAATTGGTGTGCAGGTTTACGACAGGCTTGATAAAGATTTACCTAAAATGGGTTTGATACAAGTACAGGATGCAGAAACGGGCGAGACAATATTGATAAACACAAATGATGCACTTACGCAATACAATTATAACCGACAGTATAAAAAAATTCAGGAAGATGCAATACAGAATTTTAGAATGGCAGGTGCAGATCTCATTCAGCTTGCTACCGGCGATGACTATGTAAAAGCACTGCAGGAATTTTTTACGAAAAGAGCATGAAGAAGCAGCTAACAGTCAACGGTCAACAGAGAACGGTCAACACACGCTGTTCTGGCATCAAATCATTGAAGCAAAATTTTTTATTTTTTACTTTTTGTTTATTATTTATTCATGCATCAGCGCAATCTGTTTCAGCTTCATTAGACAGAGATAAAATATTATTGGGCGAACAGGTAATACTCCAGCTAAATCTTACAAATATTAATTCTTCAACTTCTTTTGTTGCAAGCTGGCCACAGATTAAGGATACAGTTAATCATTTAGAAATTCTTAAGCGCACAAACATTGATACGATTGCAGTAGGCAACACAAATACGTATCAGCAAAATTTTACAATTACCGGGTTTGATTCCGGCAAATGGCAGCTTGGTCCGCTTGATTTTATTATTCAGGATAAAACATCAGGCAAACAAATAAAAATTTCTTCAACACCTGTTTTCTTAACTGTTTTACCAATTGATGTTTCTTCAATGAAAGATTATCATCCTATAAAAGATATAATTGAAGTTGAAACAGGTTTTAACTGGCTGCCTGTAATAATCGTTGTTGCATTAATAATTATCGCTATCATTATCTTCATCATAATCAAAAAAAATAAAAAAAAGATTGTTATAAAACCGAAGCCTTTATTACAAGGTACACCACTTGAACGGGCAATAGAAAAGTTGAATCAATTGCAAAATCAATCTTTAAATACACAAACAGAAATAAAAAAATTTCATTCTGATATTGATATTATATGCCGCGAATATTTTGAAGAAATCTCACATGTAAAAGCTATGCAGGCAACTACCAGTGAAATATTCTCTCGCATGCGCGTATATATGCAGAATGAAGAATTACGAAGCGAGATGTATGGAATATTTGATTTGAATGCTTCTGTAAAATTTGCCAAGTATATGCCGCAGAAAACAGAAAGTAAAAAGATGCTTAATGATGTTATTGTAAGCCTGCAAAAAATTGATATAATAACCCAACAAGCAAAACGTAATGTTGACAGAATGGTTTAAAAATATTGAGTTTGCCTATCCGTGGGTTTTGGGTGCATTACTGTTGATGCCCATTTTAATTTATGAATACATGCGGCGCAACAACAGGCAACAGGCATCGTTACTTATAACAACAACGCATTTTTTAAAAGGCGCAGCAAGTTTTAAAACTGCATTCAAATATTTGCCTTTTATTTTAAGATGCCTTGCAATTATTTGTTTAATTATTTCTTTGGCAAGACCAAGAGAAAAATTTACTGAAACACAAACATCGGGGCAAGGAATTGATATTATTTTATGCTTTGATATTAGTGGTAGCATGACGGAAAAAGATTTTATGCCAAACAGGCTGGAAGCTTCTAAACAGGTTGCATCTGATTTTGTAAAAAACCGACCCGGTGATGAAATTGGCATTGTAATATTCAGCAATTTAAGTTTTACGTTATGCCCGCTTACAACAGATCATGATGCGGTATTAAATCAAATTTCAAATATTGAAAGCGGTTATTTGCAGGATGAAGGCACAGCAATTGGCAGCGGCATTGCAACCAGCGTAGATCGTTTACGCAACAGCAAAACAAAAAGTAAAATAATTATTCTGCTAACAGATGGTGTTGATTTTGGTGGCACCATTCCGCCGGATATGGCATTGCAAATGGCAAAATATTACGGCATTAAAATTTATACAATTGGCGTTGGTTCAGAAAAAGATGTAGATGAAATTGTAGATTCTCCACTCGGTCCTGTTGTAGAACATAAAAAATTACAATTCAACGAGGCTTTATTAAAATCGCTTGCTGATCAAACACGTGGACAGTATTTTCATGCAACAGATAATAATGCTTTAATAAAAATTTATCAAAGCATAAATCAATTAGAAAAATCAAAAGTTGATGTTACAAGCTATAACAGGTATACAGATAAATTTCTTTATTTATTAATTGCGGCTTTAAGTTTTATCTTAATTGAATTATTATTAAGATATACAGTATTTAAAAAATTCCCTTAAATATTTTTAGCTTTACGTTCTATATATTTTTTAAACTTTAAAATATCATCCTGAACAATTCTTTTTAAGGCAGGATTAAAAAGATTTGCAATAGAAGAACCGATAAAACCTGCAGGTGGTCTGTAACTTATTAAAATTGAAAGCTGCGTTCCGTTAAGTGTGTCTGCAAAATTTATTTTGCCTATTGTTTCAACCATAGAACCAGGCAATGAGCGCCAGCTTAATTCACGCGCATCTTCCTGGTCAATTATTTCTGCGTCCCATTTAATTGAAGGAATTTTTCCCGGTGTTTTAAATACCCAATGAGAATGAATATCATCAATAACATCTATTTTCTTTATATGCTTTAAAAAATGCGGCAAATTTTCAAGATTACGCCATGCATCATATACAAATTTTCTTGGTGCATTTACACTCATCGTAATTCGAATATTAATTGCAGAAGCATGCTGTACAATATTATCTTCGTTTATGGTAGCACGCACCGGGCAATTACCGGAAATACCACGATATAAAAGATATAAACCACCATATCTTATTAATTTATTTAGCCAGCTTTTTTTTCGGCTTACAGATAATACATATAAAGCTGTACCTGCCGCAGCAGATATAATTCTTTCTTTATCGTCCACATTAATAATACTAGTTTTTTCATATAGTTTATTTGCGTGCGGCGCAAAAGTGCTTCCGCTTAATTTAAAATTCATCATAGAAATTTATTTACATATTGCAAACTGTATTCCAGTTACGTAACGCGCTTGCTTATATTATCTTCGTATACAATGCAGGCAAGAATTTATAAATCAACCGGCAGTTGGTATATTGCCAAAACTGATGCCGGTGAAATATTTAATGCAAGAATAAAAGGCATTTTTAAAATTGATGGCATTACTTCTACCAATCCGCTTGCCGTTGGTGATATTGTAAACATTGAGATAGAAGATGCTGAAGAAAAATCTGCAATTATTACCAGTATAAAAGAAAGAAATAATTATATCGCCAGAACATCTCCGCACAATAAAAATCAACATCATATAATTGCTTCAAACATTGATCAGTGTTTTGTGCTTTCAACTTTAAAAGAGCCAAAAACCTCGCAGGGTTTTATTGATCGTTGTCTTGTTTCTGCCGAAGCATTTCATATATCATCTATTATTGTTTTTAATAAAACAGACATATACCGGCAAAAAGAATGGGATGTGTTTGAAAATCTAAAATCAATATATACATCAATTGGCTATCCTGTTTATAGTGTAAGTATAAAAAATAATGAAGGTATTGATGAAATAAAAAAATTGCTTACAAAGAAGATCACATTATTTTACGGTCATAGCGGCGTTGGAAAATCAACCTTAATAAATTCTCTTATTCCGCAATTGAAATTGTATACAAAAGAAGTAAGCGGATGGAGCGGCAAAGGTATGCATACAACCACTTTTGCAGAAATGTTTGATTTGCCTTTTAAAGGAAAAATTATTGATACGCCAGGTATTCGTGAGCTCGCCATAACCAGTATTGAACGCAGTGAACTCTCGCATTATTTTATTGAAATGAAAAATGTTTTACAGCATTGCAGATTTAATAATTGCCTGCATATTGAAGAACCGGGTTGTGCTGTAAAGGAAGCTGTGAAGGAGAAAAAAATTTCTTTAGAACGTTACATAAGTTATTGCAACATTCTTGAATCAATGACTGAAAACGATTATTGAACTTCGCGCAAACGTTCTGCAAGTTTATTAGCAGTTTTTGAATCTTTTCCGTTAAAGATCAGCATTACTCCATTATAAATATTATACTGGAGCGCAAGCTGGTTACCGCGATAACTAAAGCGCCATTCTACACCATCGGCATCATCTTCTTTTGTTTTGAAATGCACGTGGCGTGTTTTACTTAAAACATTTGTAATTCGATAAAACTGTTGCAGGCTTCCACTTTCATTAATAATCATTTCAGTGGCAGATGTATATTCAAACGTTTTCATAAAAAAATTTCATACTTCAATTCAAAATTCATTCTATATAATCATTCAGAGCATTACGTTTATATTATTAAACGTAAATTCTTTTACTAAAGAAACAGATGTTGTGTTAATTCGGAAGTTTACTACTTAATAGTTAAAAATAAGCAGTGAGTTTTGGGAATATGGTATTAAAGCCATAATTGCATCAAGACATAATTATTGACAAATCATTTTATTCTTTCGCTGCATTATTTTCAGAAAACCATGAAGAATATTTTACATAATTATTTGCAATGCGCTCAATTTCGCTGTGTAAACCATCTTTAGATAATTCCTTAACTTTTTTTGCAGGTACGCCGGCATAAATTGAATTTGATTCTACAATAGTTCCTTCTAAAACCACAGCACCTGCAGCAATTACAGTATTGCTGTTTATTACACATTTATCCATAACTATTGCGCCCATACCTACAAGTACATTATCTTTTATTACGCAACCATGCACAATTGCATTATGCCCAATGGAGACATTGTTGCCAATTTCTGTTGCATTTTTTTCAAACGTGCAATGTATAATTGCACCATCCTGAATATTTACCTTATTTCCTATCCGAATATAATTTACATCACCACGCACAACTGCGTTAAACCAAACGCTGCAATCATCACCCATAATTACATCTCCAATAACAGTACAGTTTTGCGCAATAAAACAATTATTACCAAATTGAGGATTCATTTCTCTGCATGTAAGAATATTTGCCATAAATTATTTTAAAACAAAGTTCGATTTTTGCAGCCAACGTTTTACAAAATGAATACAGACAGGCAACTATTTTTTACACATATTGCGCAAACATCGGCTTCGCCAATAGGGCTAGAAATTGTAAAAGCAAAAGGTAATTATCAATATGATGTAAATGGAAAAAAATATTTTGACCTTATATCCGGTTTTAGTGTTGCGAATATTGGTCATTCAAATTCTAAGGTTATTAATGCAGTAAAAAAACAGGCAGCGGATTATATGCATCTTATTGTTTACGGAGAATTTATCCAAAGCCCGCAAACTATGTATGCGCAGTTACTTACAAATCATCTGCCCGCTTCTTTAAACTGTGTTTATTTTACCAACAGTGGTGCTGAAGCAACTGAAGGCGCTTTAAAACTGGCAAAGCGTTCAACCAACCGAACAAATATTATTGCGTTTAATAAAAGTTATCATGGCAGCACGCAAGGCGCATTAAGTTTAATGGGCGATGAATATTTTAGAAATGCCTACCGGCCGTTATTGCCTGGCATTTATCATTTTAATTATAATGATGATGAAGTTTTAAATGCGATAAATGAAAATACCGCATGTGTGATATTAGAAACTATACAGGCAGAAAGCGGCGTAACTATGCCCGAAAAAAATTGGTTAAGCGCGATTAGAAATAAATGTACGGAACAAGGTGCATTATTAATTCTTGATGAGATACAGGCAGGCTTTGGAAGAACGGGAACACTTTGGGCTTTTGAACAATTTAATATTGTGCCTGATATTTTATTATTAGGAAAAGCACTTGGTGGCGGCATGCCACTGGGCGCTTTTATAGCTAATAAAAATCTTATGCAAAAGCTGAGTTTTAATCCTGTACTTGGGCACATAACAACATTCGGAGGACATCCTGTTAGCTGCGCAGCAGGGAAAGCAGCATTTGAAGTTTTACTATCAGAAAATTATATAAAAGATGTTCAGAAAAAAGAAGAAATATTTATTAAAAGGTTACAGCATCCATCTTTAAAAAAAATAAATCATTTTGGACTTTGGATTTCCTTACAGTTTGAATCTTCGCAAACGGCACAAAAAATTATTCATCGGTGTATTGAAAATGGATTAATAACAGATTGGTTTTTGTTTGCGCCCGATTGTTTGCGCATTGCGCCTCCGCTTACAATTACAGAAAATGAAATTGAAAACGTTTGCGTGTTAATTTCAAAAAGCATTGATGAAGTAATTAAAAATTAATTACGAATGAAAAAGAAACTGGTAGTTCTAACAGGTGCAGGCATTAGCGCCGAAAGCGGATTAAAAACTTTTCGTGATAGCGATGGATTATGGAATGGATATAATATTGAAGATGTAGCAACACCACGCGCATGGAAGAAGAATAAACAACTTGTACTTGATTTCTATAATATGCGCCGTAAAGATGTTTTAAATGCCAAGCCCAACGCTGCACATATTGGATTTGCTGAACTTGAAAATGATTTTGATGTTTATATCATCACGCAAAATATAGATGACCTGCAAGAGCGCGCCGGCAGCAAAAATGTTTTGCACTTACATGGTGAGATTTTTAAAATGCGTAGCGAACTAAACGAAAGCCAGGTTTATGAAATAAGAGATGATATTTTATTAGGTGATGTTGCGGATGATGGTGCACAATTACGTCCGCATATAGTTTGGTTCGAAGAGCCTGTAATTATGATAGAAAAAGCGGCGCAAATTTCAGAGGCAGCAGATATTTTTGTTGTGGTTGGAACATCACTCGCTGTTTATCCTGCGGCAGGATTAATTCATTATACAAAACCAGCTATTCCAAAATTTATTATTGATAAAAATATTCCGCATTCTTCGCTTTATAATTTAACTGCAATAGAAAAAATCGCTACACAAGGTATTAGCGAATTAAAAAATCTTCTAAAAGAACTAACATAATTAAATAAAAAAAGAGCTCATAATATGAACTCTTTTTCTGAAAAGATCATTCAAAATTACCAACGGCTGTTACTATTGCTGTTGCTGTTAGAAAAAGATCTTTTATTATTATTAGATCTTTCTTCACGGGGTTTAGCAACGCTTACGCTAATGCTTCTTCCATCAACCATAGCGCCATTTAATTCTTTAATGGCTTTTTCAGCAGCAGCGTCATCGGTCATTTCTACAAAACCGAAACCACGACTGCGATTAGTAAATTTGTCTGTAATAACTTTTGCTGAGGTTACTTCGCCATAATCTTCAAAGTAATCTCTTAAATCTTCATCCTGAACGTTGAAGCTCAGGTTAGAAACATAAATGTTCATTAATGTGTTTATTTTAATTAAAAAATGCTGAGAAAATAAACCGTGTAAAGAAGATAATACTATTAGCAGAAACTCTGTAGCAGAAAAATCAATCACTTACTAAGACTATAAACTCAATTTTCGGATGCAAATATATTATTTATAACTGAACACAACTAATCTATTGCGAATTGCTTGTAATGTTTAACATCTATATTATTAATAAATCCGCATAAAAAAATCTGTTCAGATATTAGTAAAGACGTTCAACTGTTTTAAAGTCTCTTGAAACATATGCTTTCATTTTACCTGTTGTATCAAACAACTTTGCTTTTAAATGCACTGTGAATTCACAGATATATTTCTTCTTTAAATTATCATTATAATAATTAACTTTTTCAACATGATACTTTACATTTGATGAATCGTTATTTACCTGGTTATACAAATATGTTTGCATAGTTTGTTTAAGATTATTTTCTAGTTCTGCAGCCGGATCTTTTGTTTTGCACGCGAAAACAAAACATAAAAAAAAAATTAAAGTACCAAATTTCATAACAGATTTATTTTAAAATATTATCCGAAGTTATCTTCATTCAAATCTTCATTTTCATCATCGTTATAATTCATTTGTCCAAGATTCATCATACTGCCAATTAAATCTTTAAACTCAGTTTTGCCGTCAATCACTTTTTTACTTATAAGCGAATAAGCTGCTAAACCATGCAGTACAAATTCCATGAGCAAAGCATTTTCTTTTTCATTTGCATGCGGAAAATGCTTTTTTACAAATCCATATAATCCTTCAACCTTATATAAAATATTTATTTTTTCTGCATCTTTCATATCAACAAAAAGATCAACATGCTTTCCTCCATCAAACCATTTTGTAATTGCTTTATATGGATTATCGTTTTCCTTTTCGGGTTGAGAAGCTTTACTGTTACTTCTTCTTTTCTTTAATGTTTCAGGGTTAGGAAAATAAGTTATGAATTGAGAACGGATAGCTTTGTCAACCAAATTTACTGCAACCTGGTAAGGTCCTTCCTGTTCACCTTCATACACCAATTCAATCTTACCGGTAATTGATGGAACAATACCCACAAGATCACTTATCCAAACTTGTGTTTGATTTTCGTTATTGCGAATAGCTCTGCGCTCTGCACTGCTGTATGCATTTTCTAAAGCAGAAATAGGTAGTCTTGCACTAACGCCGCTTTTCTTATCAACATACTCATTATTGCGCGCTTCAAAAGCAACCTGTTCAATTAAACGCTTAACAAGATCACTTACATTAACTTTTGATTTTTGTTCTTCGAGAAGATGAGCTTCCTGTTCTGTAATCTCAAGAGAAATATCAATATTTTTTGGATAATGTGTGAGTATCTGACTTTGAATTCTATCTTTTAAAGGTGTTACTATACTGCCGCGATTTGTGTAGTCTTCAGGATTTGCAGTAAATACAAATAAAATATCAAGTGGCATACGCAGTTTAAATCCACGGATTTGTATATCACCTTCTTCCAAAATATTAAACAGTGCAACTTGTATGCGCGCCTGCAAATCGGGAATTTCATTGATAACAAAAATACTGCGGTTACTACGTGGAATAATTCCGTAATGAATTACTCTTTCATCTGCAAAACTTAAACGAAGATTGGCGGCTTTAATAGGATCTATATCTCCAATCAAATCAGCAACACTTACATCTGGCGTTGCCAGTTTTTCTCCATAACGTGCACTTCGATGAATCCATTCTATTGGCGTTTCATCAGCATGCTCTGCAATAAGATCTTTTGCATATTTACTAAGCGGATTTAATGGATCATCATTCACCTCACTATGCGCAATAACAGGAATATATTCATCTAATAAATCTGTCATTTGCCTTGCCATACGCGTTTTTGCCTGCCCGCGTAAACCTAAAAATAAAATATTATGCCGGCTAAGTAATGCTCTTTCTGTATCAGGAATTACAGAATCTTCATACCCAATAATTCCGCGAAAAGTATTTTCTTTATTACGCATTCTTTCAATTAAATTTCTTCTTATTTCATCTTTAATTGAAATGGATTTATATCCGCTCTTCTTTAACTCACCTAAAGTTTTTATTCTTTCTATGTTCATTGTTATTTATTAATATCTTTTAATCTTTCATCATGCAAATAATTAAACTGAATTTGCACGCTTATAAAGCAAAGCATTATTGAAACTCTATACGAAAATTAATAAACTGTTTTTCGTTTACCACTTTCAAAATCACGAAAAATAAATGCGCCTAATTTATCAAGCGAAGCAAAGAAAGCTTTGCCATTATTTGTTTCAGTAAATTCCGTAATAAATCGCTGCAAATACGGATCGCTTGCTATCATAAATGTAGTAATTGGAATTTTTAGTTTTTTACATTGGGCTGCTAAATTTAAGCAGCGGTTTGTAATTTTTTTATCAAGCCCAAAAGCATTTTTATAGTACCGGTTACCAATTTTTAAGCAGGTTGGTTTACCGTCAGTAATCATAAAAATTTGTTTGTTGGGGTTTCTTCGTTTGCGCAGAATATCTAACGCTAACTCTAAACCTGCAACTGTATTTGTATGATACGGACCAACCTGCAAATAGGGAAGATCTTTGATTTCTACCGGCCATGCATCGTTTCCGAAAACAACAATATCTAGAGTGTCTTTAGGATATTTTGTAGTGATGAGTTCGCTTAACGCCATCGCAACTTTTTTTGCAGGAGTTATTCTGTCTTCACCGTACAAAATCATACTGTGCGAAATATCAATCATTAGTACAGTTGATGTTTGCGCCTTAAAGTCTGTTTCGCGAATTTGCAAATCATCTTCCTGCATTTGAAAACTATCTACGCCATGGTTTATTTGCGCATTACGTATGCTTTCTGTAAAATCAATTTGTTCCAGCATATCACCAAACTGAAAAGGACGATAGTCAGGACTTGTTTCATCTCCCAACCCTTGCTTATGTGTATTATGATCTCCTTGTTTACTTTTTTTAAGCTTGCCAAAGATATCTTCCAGACTGCGTTTGCGAATTGATTGCTCACTTTTTGCCGTTATTTCAATTGCGCCGGTTTCGTTATTATCTTTTAAATATCCATTACGTTTCAGGTCTTCAATAAAATCTCCCATGCCATATTCTTCATCTGTAAGTTGATATTTTTTATCTAGTTCGTTCATCCATTGCAATGCTTCATTTGCATCGCCACTGGTATAAGTAAGTAACTGCATGAAAATATCAAGCAATTGCTCAAACTTAGTTTTTGCATTTGCTGCAGGATCAAATTTTCCAAAACGGTTTCCAATCATTATTGTAAGCTAAAAATTTGTGTATTAAAAAGTAACAACTAAGATGATGCAAAGTTTACATCACAAAACTGTAAATGAAAAAATAAAATGAAACGCCGGATTTAAATTAACTGATATTGGAAATCTCTCTAAAGAAATAAAAAAGAGTTAAGCTTGGGCGGTTGGTCCACCAAAATTCATTGGTATTTCAACCTGTTCCAAATCCTGAATTTTGCCATGTACATTTTCGTATCGCTCTATGTTTTCCTGCATGGCGCGCATAAAACGCTTGGCATGCATCGGTGTAAATATAATACGCGATTTTACTTTGCTTT
>CAXSDU010000001.1:64922-86779 GCA_964236165.1 uncultured Parafilimonas sp.
GGTGTACCTGGCATCACGTTCACAAAATCAATTACAAATTCTGCATGACTGTGTGTTATAATAGCAAGGTTTGCATAAGTACCTTCAGATACTTCTTCACTAATTTCTATGTTTAACTGGTTAGGCTGCTGTTGCGGCTGGTCTGGCATAAAAAATAAATTATCACTGCAATGTTAATGATTCTTCAACAAACCACATTTAATCTATACTTTAATTTCTATACTTACTTAGATATTTATCCTATCTGAATTTGGATAACAGAATTAATTTGAATTATTGTCACCCTTATAAAAAAACCGCCTCATTTGAGGCGGTTTTATAGTTATTTTAAATTTGTCATTAATTAATTCTAACCCATTTTTCATAAACCTGTCGGGTATAGGTGCCTTGCCCCCCTGGATCAGCAGCATTGTATCCGTAATGTAAATAAAATGTTTGTGTCGCCGGGTCATAAGTGTTGTTGTATATAGTTGAATTAAATGTAGTACCTCCTGGAACAAATCCCTGATTAGAAGGATCTGAATAATCAACACCTGCTGGATTATCAGAAGTCATAAATCCATTCGATGAGGTTGGGCCTGTATATGGACCAGCTATCCAAATTGTCTTATTGTCAACAATATTAAAGTCAAATGGTATACCTAAATCTCCTAAGCCAGCTTCAACAGCAGTAGCAGTTAAAGTAGAAAGGTGTTTTACCTGATTAATTGCACGACCTGCAACGGGATGGAAAAAAAAGCCGGTAACCTGATAATCGGCATCATATTGATTTTTAGCCAAAACCCTCATAATTATTATTCTAAAATTAGAAGCAACCTGATAACTACCTGCATCTTTTATAATAATAGGCAAAACGTATTCATTTGATAAAAATAAATTATTACTATCTGCATCAATTGCTGCAGTTTTAAATTTCACAGAAAAGTTTGCAGTATTAAGCACACCCGCATTTTGAATAGTAACGGAAGAATCAAAAGAATACAAATTAGATGGCATTAATTGAAGATCCGGATGCGCTTCCAGATAAGCTATAAAAGCCGGATCAGAATTGCCGAGACCTAGTTGAAAGGTAACATCTCCAACATGGTTTTTAGAAGAGAGATGTACTGCTACGACAGTGTCAATTGTGGCATCAGGGGAAGCTGCAACCGGCAAAGCATAAACAGTTAATGTATCTGTTGATAAATGACTCAATGGAATATCGGCTAAGGGAGTCAGATCATTAAATCCTTCGTAGAGATCATTAGTTTTTAAACAGCTGCAAAAAATTACAGCAGTTAATAGATATGAAAAATAATGCTTTAATGTGATTTTCATTTATTAAATTTTACAATTATATTAAAATTATTGATCCCAAAATACTTTATCCGTTTGTGGATCTATAGTTCCTTCCGCGCCAACATTCGCAGCGTTTAAACTATATTCAGCCTGAGGATATATAAGACGGTAGGGAATATGTGCTAAATGTCCAGAATAAATGCTTAAAGGTACCTCAGGAAATCCTGTGCGTCTGTAATCATCATAAACAGTTAAAACGCTTGTAGTATTTATTGAAGCCCATTTTTGTGTAATAATCAGCTTGATTTTATCAGTAGCCAGATCCCAATTTGTATTTGCATTGTCTTGTGAAGCATATTCTGCTGCAGTAGTTAATGTATCAGGAACACCTGTGTAATTAAATGATGCTTCAATTGCACTTAGATATACTGCTTTTGCATCTCCGCTGATCCAACCGCGTTGAATAGCTTCTGCCTGATCAAATAAAGCTTCAGAAGAAAGCATAAGTACACTTGGCGCTGTAGGATCTAAAGACGGTGCGCCTAATTCAGAAACTACAACTGCACTTTGATCGCCAAAATCGTTTCCGGAATAATTACCACTTCCATCTACATCATAAAAATAAGAAATGCGGGGATCGTTAGTTGTAGTATAAAAATTTATCGCGTATTTATTTGCATGATAAATCTTATAAGGATCAAGAGCTTGACCAGGAGACGAGAAAAATAATCCATAATATGGATTTAATTTTCCGGAAGAGGCTAAATACCCAGGATCAGCAGTAACATCTTCTCCAACACCTAATAACATATCGATTTTTCCTACTTCAGTTTTTATATAGGCCGCTTTACTTGAAACCTGGGATTGATTAATTAAAAGTCTAAGTTTCAGAGAATTAGCAAACCTTATCCATGGAGTTAAGTCGGGTAATGACTCTTTAAATGTAATAATAGCCTGGTTATCTGGACCCTTAGAAATAGTTAGTGCAGTAGCAGGATCTTTTAATAAGGTTATAGCATTATTTATTAAAACCACACATGAATCATAAACATCTGAGCCCTTATCATAAGTAGGTAAAAAATTATTATTTTTAAGTAATGCATCAGAATATGGAACATCATTAAACTGATCTACTAAACAACTAAAATCATATGCCTCATACAAATTTGCAATTGCAACATACAATGGCAGATTCGATTGCAATGCCTGTTGCTTAATATAATTCCAGTTAGAAATATTAAGATAGAGGTTCTGCCAGGCTCCGTTTAAACTACTGGAAGTAAGCTGATATGAGTTTAAGGCATCATCTAAAGCGAACCCACCATTTGTAGCTGTTATACCTAGCCATTGACTAAAAGGTAAATAGTTGGTTTGTGAAATTCTTGCAGCATTTTCTAAAGCTAAAGGTGTAGTTAACTGTGGCGTAGAAAAAGATGCCTGGTTAGGATTAGGGCTGTTAATATCAAGAATTGATTTTACACAACCAGAAAGACCTGCAACCAGTATAACTATAACGCCTATAATCGTTTTCTTCATTATTGATTTTTTATTATTTACAAAATATCTCTTTCAATTAAAATACAACATTTACTGATAACCCATAAATACGTGTTGGAGGAGATAAATTTTCATTGCTGATAGATGTACCGTTGCCAGTTCCGCCAATACTATATTCCGGATCAGCATAAGGATTATCCTTAGGAAGAAATGTAAATAAATTTCGTGCTACTGCGCTAAAATGCAATTCCTTCAAAGTTTTTGTATTTTTCAGTGGTACATCATAAGAAAGGCTAACCTCCCGTATTCTCCAGAAATCACCGCTTGCAACGTCAGGAGATCCTACCTTTCCGTACTGACTAGCCCAAAATCCAGCACCAGTTGCGCCATCATTTATAGCAACGGTAGTATTTGGAACGTACCCACCTTTACCATCAGATATCACAGAATTAGGATAAATGAATTTGCCTCTGCCGGCAGAGGCAGTAATTTCGCTTGTACCGGTAAATGCCAAAGCATTTCCAATAAACTGGAACAGGTTATATCCACCTCTATACTCGCCCTGAACATTAAGTGTAAACCCTGCATACTCAAATGAAGCATTAACGCCTGCAATAACTTCTGGTGTTGATCTTCCGGCATCGATTAAGGTAGGGTTAGCAATTGGATATCCTGTTTTAGGATCAACAATAACTCTTCCTAAAGAATCCCGTGTCCAATCTGTAACCCTTAATTCACGAATGGCTTTATCATGTACAGTATAAATACCACCTGCTGCATAAGAAAGAATATTGAGCGGTGCAATGTCAGAACCAACTTTGCTTTCATTAAATGATAAGTTGCCACCGACACTAACTTTTACCGGACCAAGATTTACCAGTGGTGTAATTTTACCGGTAAATTCCCATCCCGAATTATGTACTTTACCGGGAAGGTTTTGTAATGTATTAGTATAACCTGTAGCTGAAGAAATGCTAACAGGCACCACTTCATCTGATACATCTTCAGTATAATAAGTAGCTTCTATATTTACCCTGTTTTTAAACATGGTAAAGTGCGTGCTATATTCCTGTGCAGTAGTAATTTCCGGTTTTAAACCTGCATTTGCTAAAGTAGTTCCTAATGCAAAACCGGTAAGATTACCATAAGGAAATCCGCTTGTTTGACCGAACGTATTTGATAACTGGTATGCACCGATAGGTACACTGCCAACCTGTGCATAGCTGGCAGTAAGCTTTCCAAAATTTAACCATGGTAAAGATTCTTTAATACCTGGAAACAGATCAGTAAATACTAAAGATCCATTAATACCGGGATAGAAAAAAGATCTGTTAGACGGATCAAGTTGAGATGCCCAATCATTTCTTGCAGTTCCTTCAATAAATAAAAAGTTTTTGTAACTAAGCTGTAAGTCAGCATAAGCACTATAAGTTCCTGTCACAAATTTTCCTTCTGTAACCGTAGGAACACCTATTACATTGGAAATATTATATAGGCCGGGGATTTGTAATTGTGTTCCGCCACCGCCAGTAACACCGGCTTGACCACCGCCGATGGTAGTACCCCTGTAATAGGTTTGGTAAACACTTCCGCCTAGAATTAATTTGGCATCAAGATCATCGTTACTTAAAAATTGTTTATCAAAAGTTGCCAATACATCTGATTGCGTAATTGTTTGGGTATTTAAATCATCCCCCTCTTTTGGTGTAACACCATTTGGGAAGCCTGAAGCGGAATTTCCTGCACCAGCCGGATCAGTAATAGCATAATCTGAGAATATTACGCCGGCTTTTGTAGCTTTATCCTGAAAACTGGTTGAGATAAGCCCTATCCTGTAAGTAAATGTAGCCCACTTTGCAGCTTTAAAATTTAACTCTGCATTGCCTAATAAATCCTGTTCACGGCTTAAAATTCTGCTGTTATAAATTTGCCAATAAGGATTTGGATAGTATGCATTATAAAAATAACTCTCTTGCCCAAATAAAGAATTAGTATTCCTGTATTTTCTAATATCAATTTCACCAGGTGTATTTAACACATTCCAATAAAATGGGCGGCTTTGATTGTAATCACCACCTGTAACATTTTGGTTAAAAGCTGTATATGAAACAGCAGCCGATGCAGAAAAAGCACCATAATTTCTTGTAGCGCCTAATCTAACAATTGATCTTTGAGATCTGTCATTAGGAACAGTACCAGTTGTATTTACATATTGACCGGATAAGTAGAAGGTGCCATGATCGTCACCATCAGAATAACTAATTCCGTTTTGGGTGCTAAGTCCTTTGGAAAAAGCCTTCTTAATAGAATTTTTTTCACTATATACAACACTTTGCATAGTATCTATAACATTTCCCGCTGCATCTGTATATTGAGCCGGAACTCCTAAAGGAAGTGTTGCTCCATTATATTCAGCGCCATATTGCTGATTTTCATAAGGAACATGCGGGAAATAACCAGTTAAAGGATTTCTAAAATCTGATTCAGTTGAAGCAGCTCCAAAGTCTGTTTGAAATTTAGGAAAAAATGAAATTGATTCTATTGTAGTTGTTTGAGAAACACTGATTCTTGGTTTTCCTTTTACACCTTTGTTTGAAGTAAGCAGTATCACACCATTTGCAGCTTGTGATCCATATAAGGCAGCCGCGTTAGCGCCTTTAAGAATTGTAGTGGTAGCAATATCATCCGGGTTAATTGCAGTAATAAAACTCGCGGGCACCGGAATATTATCTAATACAATTAATGCCTGATTATTACCTAAAATGGAACGTTCACCACGTAAAACAATACGGGTTTGAGGGTTAACTCCGTTATTTACTGTAAACACTGCTAAACCTGCAATCTTTCCTGAAAGTCCGTTTGCGAGGTTAACTGCTCTGGCTTGCGTAATTGTGGCAGTTGAAACTGTAGCTATCGAATAACCAGTAGATCTTTCCGATCTTTTAATACCCAAGGCTGTAGTAACTACAACGTCTGAGATATTTCCACTAGCCCTGGTAACAGTAATATTAACTGAGGTTTCGTTACCTACAGTAAATTCAGTGTTTTGAATACCTACTGCTGAAACAGTTAAAATATCCCCTACTTTAGCAGGAATATTAAAATTTGCACTGGCATCAGCAGCTACAGAAACTTTAGTGCCCTTAACATTAATAGTAGCAAAGGGAACAATGTCTCCATTCTGATCCCTTACAGTACCGCTGATTTTACCTTGGCACCATGCGGTTGTGGTAAATAGCAATAATAAAGTAAGAAAGCTTACAATTTTTCTCATTTTGACATTTTTAAATTTGCGTGTAAATATATAAGGTTTATAATAAACCGTTAAAAAAACTTAAACATTTTGTTAATACAACCTAAATAGAGACAAACCACTTTTTAAAAAAGCTGCTTAAATATTAATCTAATTTATTCCTTTAATAAATTTAATCATTTAAATAATAAAAAATCTTGCTCTTTTACTATTCGAATATTTTCTTTAAATCATATCTATTTTCTTATGTTATTTTTGAGCGATGCAGTTATTAAGTGGTAAAGAAGCTTCCGAAAATATAAAACTTCAATTATCAGCAAAAATTAAAATTTTAAAGAAAAGAAATTTACGCCTGCCAAAACTCGTTGCTATACTGATTGGTAATAATGGGGCAAGCGAAACGTATGTAGCCAGTAAAATAAAAAATTGTGAAGAATTAGGCATTCAATCAGGTTTAATAAGGTTTGATACAAATCTTTCAGAGGAAACTCTATTATCAACAATAGAAGTATTAAATAATGACACTAAAGTTGATGGCATTCTTGTTCAGTTGCCTTTACCTAAACATATAAGTGAGAAAAAGGTAATTCAAGAAATACTACCTTCAAAAGATGTAGATGGCTTTCATCCTATAAACATTGGCAAACTTGCTCAAGGCAATCCCGCTTTTATTCCGGCAACGCCTTACGGAGTTATATTATTAATGCAACATTATAATATAAAAGTAGAAAGTAAACATATAGTTATTATAGGAAGAAGCATTATTGTAGGCAGGCCGTTAAGTATATTATTAAGCAGTAATCAATCTTATGGTAATGCTACCGTAACCTTATGTCATTCACATACACCTAATCTAAAAGAATTAAGTTTGCAGGCTGATATTTTAGTAGCGGCTTTAGGTAAACCGGGTTTTATAAAAGCTGATATGATTAAAAAAGATGCTATTGTAATAGATGTGGGTATAACAAGGGTTGATGACCCGTCGGTCAGGAAAGGTTTCCGTATAAAAGGTGATGTTGATTTTGCAAACGTTGCCGAAAAAGTTTCGTTTATTACACCCGTGCCGGGCGGCGTTGGGCTAATGACCATTGTTGCTTTACTTAAAAATACAATATCGGCTTATTTGCAACACGAAAAAATAAGTGAATCAATATTTGATGAATGATGATCATTCAAGCTATGCATATATCTAAAGCAGAAGGAATAAAATTGCAAACATTACCTGTAATGGAAACCTTTTATTCTTTACAAGGCGAGGGTTTTTACCAGGGAAATGCTGCTTATTTTATTCGGCTTGCCGGCTGCGATGTGGGTTGTTTTTGGTGCGATGTAAAAGAAAGCTGGGATGTTTCAATTCACCCCAAAAAAAGTATTAATGAAATTATTGAAAAAGCTGAATTAGTTATAAATCAGCAATCAACTAAAAATCTAAACTATAAACCAATTATTGTTATTACTGGTGGCGAACCTCTTACGCATAACCTTGATGACTTAACGCTGCAATTACAGACAGCTAATTTTAAAACGCATCTTGAAACTTCCGGTTCGTCGTCTCTTTCCGGTTATTGGAATTGGATCTGCTTATCACCAAAAAAATTTAAATCGCCGACAGATGAAATTTATGCAACAGCGCATGAACTAAAAATAATCATATATAATAGAAGCGATTTTGCATGGGCAGAAAAGAATGCTTCAAATGTTTCACCTCAATGCAAATTGTATCTACAACCGGAATGGAGTAAAAAAGATGAGATAACGCCTTTAATAATTGAATATATAAAAGCCAACCCACAATGGCAATTAAGCCTTCAGATTCATAAATATATTAATGTGCTATAATAATGTGAGATGAACAATAGTTTCAGTTATTAATTTTAAATACTTCGCAATTCTATCTGGTATATTTGCCACCCAAATTTTAGCACTATGCATCGCACACATACCTGCGGCGAATTAAGAATTGAAAATGTTAATGAAACCGTTACGCTTTCTGGTTGGATTCAAACAATAAGAAAGTTTGGCGCTATTACTTTTACTGATTTGCGCGACCGCTATGGTATTACACAATTGGTATTTGGAGAAGCTTTAAATAAACATTTAAATGATCAGCCGCTTGGTCGCGAGTTTGTAATTCAGATTAAAGGCACAGTTGAAGAACGTAGCAATAAAAATAAAAACATTCCAACAGGAGAAATTGAAATTAACGTAACAGAATTTAAAATTTTTAATAAATCAGTTGTTCCGCCTTTTACCATTCAGGATGATACAGATGGCGGCGATGATTTGCGGATGAAATACAGGTATCTTGATTTACGGCGCAACATCATTAAGAAAAATCTTCAGCTACGTTATGCAGTTAATCGTTCTACAAGAAATTATTTGCATGAGCAAGGATTCATGGATATTGAAACGCCTTTTCTTATTAAATCAACACCGGAAGGTGCAAGAGATTTTGTTGTGCCAAGCAGAATGAACGCAGGCGAGTTTTACGCTTTACCACAAAGCCCGCAAACATTTAAGCAATTATTAATGGTAAGCGGCTACGATCGTTATTATCAAATTGTAAAATGTTTTCGCGATGAAGATTTACGTGCAGACCGCCAACCGGAATTTACACAGATAGATTGCGAAATGGCTTTTGTAGAACAGGAAGATATTTTACAAATGTTTGAAGGCTTGATAAAACAAATTTTTAAAGACGTAAAAGCTATTAATTATACAGATGCGGTTGAGCGAATGAGTTGGGAAGATGCTATGTGGAATTATGGAAATGATAAACCTGACATAAGATTTGAAATAAAAATTTCAAACTTAAAAGTAAAAGACAAAAACTATTTTGAACCGCTTTCTACAACAGAATTTGGTGTTTTTAAAAATGCTGAAACAATTGTTGCAATACGCGTTCCCAATGCTGCCGATTATTCACGCAAGCAAACAGATGAATTAATTGAATGGGTTAAACGTCCGCAAATTGGAATGGCAGGTTTGGCTTTCGTAAAAGTGAATATTGATGGAACTATTAAAAGCAGTTTTGATAAATTTTTTAATGAAACACAATTAAAAGAATTAGCCACATTTTGTAAAGCAGAAACAAATGATTTGATACTAATTCTTGCCGGCCGCGAAGAACGTACACGCAAAGCCGTAAGTGAACTAAGGCTTGAAATGGCAAAGCGTTTGGGCTTGCGAAAAGATAATGAGTTTAAATTATTGTGGGTGCTCGATTTTCCTTTGTTTGAGTATGATGAAGAAAATAATCGCTGGGTAGCAAGGCACCATCCTTTTACATCGCCGAAGCCAGAAGATATTGAAACAATGATCAATAATAATCCATCAATTGAAAATGCAGATAAATATTTAGCGCATCCTTATGCAAATATTAAAGCAAACGCTTACGATATGGTATTAAACGGTAATGAAATTGGCGGTGGTTCTATCAGAATTTTCCAAAAAGAATTACAGGAAAAAATGTTTGCTGCTTTAGGTATGAGTAAAGATGAAGCACAACATAAATTTGGATTTTTGTTAGGTGCTTTTGAGTATGGCGCGCCGCCGCATGGTGGTATTGCTTTTGGCTTTGACAGGTTATGCGCAATTTTAGGCGGAAGCGAAAGCATTCGCGATTTTATTGCCTTTCCAAAAAATAATTCGGGCAGAGATGTTATGATTGATGCGCCTTCAACAATTGATGAAAAGCAGTTGGAAGAATTGCAAATTAAACTTGATGTAAAATAAATCTTAAGTTGTTGCTACTTTACAAATTTCTTAAGAAAGTTATTATTACCAAGTGCAAAGCCCAGGTTTATAAAGAAAGGTATTCGTGATAAATATTTTAATGCCCAACCATTTTTCTTTAGTTCAGCACCAATTATTTTATAGAGTTTTTTATCATAGACTTTCATTGTTTCAGCGCTAAAATCTTTTGTTGCAAAACTTTTAATTACTTGCTTAGCAGCAAGTTTTCCGCTAAGTATTGCATTACCAATTCCAGAACCGCTTGCCGGATCAATAAGCGAAGCCGCATCGCCGGTTAAAATAAAACGCTCACCAGACATTGTTACCCATTTGGAACCAAGTGGCAATCCACATCCTTGCAAATTGCCTTCCTGTTTTGCCGGTTTAAATTTTTGTTGCAACGTATCAGACCGTTCTATAAAATCGTAAAATGATTTTTTTAAGTTGATGTTTTTTTGCGCAACATCTTCACTCAACATACCAAAACCAACGTTCGATAAACCATCATTTAGCGGAAATATCCAAAAATATCCGGGCAAATATTTTTTATCAAAATAAATTTCAGTACGCGTTTCCTCTACTTCGCAAATATTTTTATAATAAGCTCTAACCGATGCCACATGATGCTTTCTGTCTATTTGATAACCAGCAAGTTTTTTTGCAGTAACACCGTTTATACCATCAGCTCCAATTAACATACTTGCAAAAAAACTATTGCTATTATTTCTTGCATAAACAGAAAAATCATTTTCATTTTTTATAATGTCTTTAATTTCTATGCCTTCAAAAATTTCAACTGTTGTTTTACTTTTTATGATGGAGAAAAGGAAATCGTCAAAATCCATTCGTGTTGATGTATAAGCCTCCTGCACCCAATCAAAATTTACTTTTTTATTATTGTAAAAACACGCAGTTGATTTGGTGATTAACTTTTTTTTAAATGATGCAAGCTCGTTTGTAAACGCAGGATAAATTTCTTTCAGGCATTTTATTGCCCTTCCGGGAATGGCATCGCCGCAAACTTTATCTCTGGGGAAAATATGTTTATCAATTAGCGCAATACGTAATCCTGAATCGCGCAAAGCCAAAGCAGTTGCACATCCCGCAGGGCCAGCACCTATAATTGCTACGTCAAAAATATTTTTGTCAATATTATTTTGCATTGTATTAGCTACCGGATGCATGTTCATCATTTATTACGGCTGAAAGATAATGAATGAAATGTTACGCCTTTTATTGTAAGCGTGTTGCTTTAACTGTTTCTTGTTTTAGCAGGTATAAATTTAATTATCTTTGATAGAATAAAGTTCTACGACAACCTTCGTCAAATCTTTGTTAAATGGTTTTTTGTTATGAACTGGCGTAAAAACAGCTTCGTTACTTTGTTATATAAAGGCACATTTTTTGAGCCAAGATTAAAAAGAAATAAACAGAACAGAAATGAAATTGAAAAATGTTTTTTTAATTGTTGCCATTAGCATTGCTACATCTTTATTAAGCATTTGGGGCTATGGTACCTGGTTGCAAAATCAATCAACCACATTACAAACTGAAGGAAAAGTTCCGGTAAATTATGCAGGCTTTTTTAATAAAGATGCACCAACCGGTATTCCTGATTTTACAGCTGCTGCCACATCTGCAACGCCTGCAGTTGTGCATATAAAAACAAAAATTAAGGGTGGGCAAGTTTCCTCAAGAAGCAGTAACCCTTTTGGTGATCTTTTTGGTGATGATGATCCTTTTTATAAATTTTTTGGTGGGCCAAGATCAATGACAATGCCCGACCAACAAGCAAGTGGTAGTGGCGTAATTATTAGTAATGATGGTTACATTGTTACAAACAATCATGTTATTGATGGTGCAAGTGAAATTAATGTTACGCTTGCCAACCGTAAAAGTTATAAAGGAACTGTTATCGGCGCTGATCCAAATACAGACCTCGCTGTAATAAAAATTAATGAAACAAATTTACCCTTCATGCTTTATGGCAATAGCGATGATGTAAAGCTTGGTCAATGGGTAATGGCAGTTGGTTATCCGCTAACGCTTGATGTAACTGTTACCGCAGGAATTATAAGTGCAAAATCAAGAAGCATTGGTATTAACAGAAGTGATCGCGCTATAGAATCATATCTTCAAACAGATGCTGCAGTAAATCCGGGTAATAGTGGCGGTGCGCTTATTAATACAGAAGGAGAGCTTATTGGAATTAATTCAGCTATTGCTTCTCCAACCGGTTCTTACGCAGGATATTCTTATGCAATTCCTGTTAACATCGTTAAGAAAGCAGTAAATGATCTTATTAAGTTTGGTGCTGTACAAAGAGCATACATTGGAATAAATTATGCCCCGGATGATTTACCGGATGATCAAAAGAAAGCTAATGGAATTAAAGACGGGCCAGGTATATTTATAACAGGTGTTGCAACAGACGGTGCTGCACAAACTGCCGGAATTAAAAAAGGTGATTTCGTTACAAAGATTAATGATGTAAATATTAATAGCGGTCCGGAATTACAGGAACAAATTGCACGTTACAAACCTGGTGATAAAATAAACCTTACATATGTTAGAGACGGAAAAGAATCTACTACTTCTCTTTCTTTAAAAAATAAATCCGGTAATTATGAAGTTGTAAAAACTGAAACTGCGTTTGATAATTTGGGTGCCGATCTTTTAACTATTGATAAACAGACTGCACAAAAAAATGATATAACCGGTGGTGTTCAGGTTAAAAAAATTGGTACAGGTTTATTAAAGAATACACGAATACAGGAAGGATTTATTATTACAAGTATTGATGGAAAGGATGTAAATAATCTTGATGATCTTAAAGGGATTATAAGTAATTCGCATGGTACAGTAAGATTAGAAGGTGTTTATCCCGGATACGACGGAACATATGGTTATCCGTTAAGTATAGATAAAGATTCTAGCAATAACGATAATAACGATAATAGCGATAATCCATAATTTTTAGGATAAATTAATAAAAAACCGCCGTATAACCCGACGGTTTTTTTATTTATAAACTTAAAGTTATAAGCATAATTATATTGATGTGATGTAAATAACTTATTTTCATTTTTGATTTCGATTGTTTGATTAATTGAATTGAGCAGCACTGAAAAAGAAGTTTAATTATTAGTGATTAAAGCATTATTTAATATCAGATGAGAAGAGTAGTAATTACAGGATTGGGTGCTGTTACGCCATTAGGAAATTCTGTTGAAGAGTTTTGGAAAAATATTATAGCAGGCAAAAGCGGCGCGGCAAGACTTACAAAATTTAATCCTGAGAAATTTAAAACACAATTTGCATGCGAAGTAAAAAACTTCGATGTAGACAAATATTTTGAAAAAAAAGAGGCGCGTAAATATGATCTTTTTGCCCAATATGCAGTTGCGGCTGCAGATGATGCAGTTGTAAATAGCAAAATAAATTTCTCTCTTTTATCAGATGAAGAAAGAGCAGACATAGGTGTAATATGGGCTTCAGGCAATGGTGGAATAATTACTTTTGAACAACAAGTCAGTGAGTTTGTCTCTGGCAATGGCACACCACATTTCTCGCCTTTTTTTGTTCCTAAAATAATTGAAAATATAGCATCAGGAGCAATTTCAATTCGTCACAAATTGTATGGTCCTAATTATTGTCCTGTTTCTGCATGCGCTTCTTCAAACACTGCTATTATTAATGCTTTTGATACTATTCGTGCAGGTAAAGCAATTATGATGATTGCCGGTGGTTCCGAAGCCGCAATAACACCTGCAAGTGTTGGTGGATTCAATGCTACACAAGCACTATCAAAAAGAAATGATGATCCTGCTGCTGCGTCAAGACCTTTTGATAAAGATAGAGATGGTTTTGTTTTGGGCGAAGGTGCCGGTGCTATGATATTAGAAGAATATGAGCACGCAATAAATCGCAATGCAATTATTTATGCCGAAATAGTTGCAGGAAGTTTAGCAGCGGATGCTTACCATTTAACCGGTACGCCGCCAGATGGGCATGGTGCATATCTTGGAATGATGAAAGCTTTAAAAGAAGCGCAATTGCAACCTGAAGATATTGATTATATAAATGCACATGCAACGTCTACCCTGCAGGGCGATTTAAGTGAAGCATTTGCCATAGATCGTATTTTTAAAAACAATAATAAATTACTCATAAGTGCTACAAAATCCATGACGGGTCATTTGCTTGGTGGTACCGGCGCCGTTGAAGCAATAATTTGTGTACTTGCCTTGAAGAATGGCTTAATACCGCCAACCATCAATACAAAAAATATAGACGAAAATTTTCCTAACCATTTAAAGCTTGTTTTAGAGCAATCCGTTTCTCAAAATATAAAATATGCAATGAATAACACATTTGGCTTTGGTGGCCATACAGCAACTTCTTTATTCAAAAAATTTGAAGAATAAAAATTATAACTACAACTTTAATTTTGTAAATTTTTATTCTGATAATATCTGCAGCGTATTTCGTAATACTCTAAATTAATATTTCAGTATTTTGCTCCGTCTAACGGGCATAATCGTACCATAATGTTTGAAGCAATTATTAAAGGTTTAATATTAGGAATTTTATTAGGTATTTCTGTAGGTCCTGTTATATTTTCTATCATCAAACAAAGTTTAAATAACGGTCATCGGGGTGGTTATGCTTTTATTGCAGGTGTATTTGCAAGCGATTTTATTTTGGTTTTTATCTGTAACATTTTTACACAGATATTTAACGTAGCGATGGAGCATGAATTAATCATCGGCATCTCCGGCAGCAGTTTATTAATTGCATTAGGTGTATATAATTTTTTCTTTCGTAAAGTACAAACCACAGATAACGGTATTCCTGTAATTGCCAATTTGCGAAAAAGAGATATTGCGGGCATCTTTTTTTCAGGATTTTTTATGAATGCACTTAATCCCGGCACTATGCTGTTTTGGTTTGCAGCTACTGCAACTATTACAGCAGATTCAAAAATGATAAATCATCCTGAACAGTACAGGCTGATTGTATTTCTTACTGCTTTACTTTTTAATCTTTCAGCAGATTTTTCAAAAGTGCTGCTGGCAAATAAAATTAGAAATAATCTTACACCACACAATATTCATATTATAAATCGTATTTCCGGCGCAGTGCTTATACTGTTCGGTATTGTTATAGTAATAACCATTTTTATGCGCAGTGGCAGCACACCGGTACAGGTTTAACAGGCTGTTATCATACCACTTTGTATTTTTAAAAATGAATTGCTGCAAGTTGCTTTTCATTTTTATTTTTATTTCTAAATTTTCTGCTGCGCAGGATTTTATTGTGCTTAAAAAAAAGAGCCATGTTATACAAACCTGGTTTAGCGGTCAGCATATCATAACACAATTAAATAATGGCGCATGGATAAATGCTTTAATAAATAAAGTAAAATATGATACGTTGTATTTGCAGCCATTCGCAACACCTACTGTTTTAAACAGGTTTGGTATGCCGGTTATTGATACTGTTTTTTATGGTGTAATGAACGTAGCGGTGAACAAACTGCATGCATTTCCTAAAAATGAAACATTGCCATATATTAAGAATGGATTGATTTTGCAATTAGGCGGTGGTGGTTATTTATTGCTGAATATTATAAATACATTAAGCGATAATAAACCGGTTTTTGGAAATAAAAATCTTTCAAAAATCAGCATTGCTGCAGCCGTTTTAGCAATTGGCACTATCATTCATAAAACGCATAAATCAAATTATATTATTGGAAAAAAATATCAGGTAGAATATATTTCATCAAAACCATCTTCATAGTACTTTCGGTTTTGTAATGGCAATCAAAAAACAATCACACGTTAAAAGAATTTTTCGCCGCATAATTAAAACAATTGTTTACGGTTTTATTTTATCACTCATTTATTTACTTGTATGTAAATGGTTAATGCCACCAATAACCTTAATACAAATGAGTAGTTGGATAAGTGGTTATGGTTTGCATCGTGATTATGTTTCCTGGAATAATATTTCTGCTAATGCAAAGCTGGCTGCCCTTGCTGGCGAAGACCAATTGTTTGCTATACATAACGGCTTCGACTGGAAAGCAATTGATAAAAGCTTAAACAATAACGCAAAAAGAAAAAGACCTGCAGGTTCTGCGGCAAGTACAATAAGCCAGCAAACAGCAAAAAATGTTTTTTTATTTCAGGGTGAAGGAGTACTGCGTTACATAAGAAAACCTTTAGAAGCAGTTTATACAAAACTGATTGAATGGATATGGGGTAAACAACGCATTCTTGAAGTATATTTAAACACAGCAGAAATGGGTAAAGGTATTTTTGGCATTGAAGCTGCTGCACAAAAATATTTTCATAAACCTGCAAAAAATCTTTCACGCAATGAAGCAGTTATGATTATTGCCTGTTTGCCCAATCCTAAAATTTTTACCGTGCAACCGGAAAGTCGTTTTGTTGCATGGAAAAGTAAATGGATCTTACGCCAGATGAATAATGTACAAAGTGATAAAAATGTACGGGATTTGATTTATAAAAAATAGCGCATGATTTATAGTTCATGAATCATCACAAAACAACTGCAGTTTGTAATCCGTAATTATTAAATATTACCATGAACCATTCAAAACTTCCTGACACTGGCACCACCATTTTTACTGTAATGAGTCAACTGGCAAGTGAATATGATGCTATTAATCTTGGTCAGGGATTTCCGGATTTTATGATGAGCAGGGAATTAATTGAACTTGTAAATAATGCCATGCTGAGCGGACATAATCAATACGCGCACATGAATGGTTTGTTTTTATTGAGAGAAAATATTTCTGCAAAAGTTGAAAAGCTTTACAATAATTATATCAATCCTGAAACACAAATTACAATTACGCCCGGCGGAACGTATGCTATCTACACAGCGCTAACAAGTATTCTGCAACCAGGCGATGAAGTAATTGTTTTTGAACCGGCGTATGATAGTTATATTCCAAACATAATTATTAATGACGCAAAGCCTGTTCTTGTTCAGCTTAAATATCCTGATTACAATATTCCATGGGATGATGTAAAAAATAAAATAACAGCTAAAACAAAGGCAATCATTATTAATTCACCGCACAATCCAACGGGTGCAGTTTTAAACGAAAAAGATATTAATGCATTGAAAGAAATTGTTTCAAACAAAAATATTTTTATTGTTAGTGATGAAGTGTATGAGCATTTAATATTTGATGATCTGCCGCATTTAAGCATTCTGCGTTATCCTGAATTACTGGTAAAAAGTTTTGTGTGCTTTTCGTTTGGCAAAACATATAACTGCACAGGCTGGAAAATTGGTTATTGTATTTCATCTGCATCGTTAATGAAAGAGTTTAGAAAAGTACATCAGTTCAATTGTTTTTCCTGCAACAGTTTTGTACAATATGCATTGGCTGAGTTTTTAAATAATGAAGATGCTTATCTGTCTTTAGGCAAATACATTCAGCATAAAAGGGATTATTTTCAACATTTAATGATGCAAACAAAGTTTCAGCCCATTTCCTCGCACGGCAGTTATTTTCAATGTTACAGTTATAAAAATTTCAGTAACGAAAATGATAAAACATTAGCCGTTCGCTTAACAAAAGAAGCAGGCGTTACAACTATTCCGCTCAGCAGTTTCTATCAGTCGGCAAAAGATGATAAAGTATTGCGCTTTTGTTTTGCAAAGAAAGAAGAAACGTTGAGGCAGGCTGCAGAACGCTTACAAAATTTATAAACAAGTATTTTTAATATTTACTAACTTTTCTTTAAAAAAATTTACTGCACAATTACGTTTTTATCATTTTGTATTCATCAAATTTGCACAGAGAAATTTAAATTTTCCTCAACTCAATAAATGCCGGTTTATAATCAATCCAGAAGCAGGATTATACAGATAATTTTTATTCTGATTTTTCTTGTGATCGTTTTTCAGTTACTCAATTTGCAAATATTTTCAACTGAATATAAATTACAGGCAGAAAATAATGCCATTTATCGCAAAGTAGTTTATCCTGATCGCGGAATTATCTACGACCGTCATGGCAAAGCCGTTTTAGAAAATACAATTATGTATGATCTTATGGTTACGCCTTCAGAAATAAAAGGTGCGGATACAAATTCGTTGTGTAATATTTTAAGTATTGATACAGCTGAATTCAGAAAGCGCATTGTAACAGCAATTATAAAAAATTCGCGTTACAAGCCGGGTGTTTTTGAGCCGCTGATAAGCGATACCATATTCGCAAGACTGAATGAAAGCATGTATAAATTTCCTGGTTTTACTATTACAGAAAGACCTGTTCGCGCTTACCCGTTTCATAGTGCAGCAAACGTGCTGGGTTATTTAGGTGAAGTTGATACAAACTTTTTAAAACGACATTCAGGCGAAGGTTATGAACCTGGTGATTATGCCGGCATGACCGGGCTTGAACGCAGCTATGAAAAAGTTTTAATGGGTCAGCGTGGTGTAAAAAGGTATATACGCGATAATAAGAATAGAGTTCAGGGATCATATAATAATGGCACTTTTGATACATCAGCAATTGCAGGTAGAAATTTGTATACCAGCATGGATGAAGATCTGCAATTGCTTGCTGAAAAATTATTGCAACATAAAATAGGAAGCGTGGTTGCTATCAATCCAAAAACAGGTGGCATTCTTGCAATGGCAACAACGCCATCTTATGATCCTACAATGCTAACCGGAGCACAACGACGCAAAAATTTTGGAAGATTAATTTTAGATACGGCAAGACCGTTGTTGAATCGTGCTATCAAAGGTCAATATCCGCCGGGCTCAACTTATAAACCTTTAAGTGCATTAATTGCGTTGGATGAAGGCATCATCACACCTTCGTATGGTTATCCTTGTGCCGGTGCATATTATTCCTGCGGGCGGCCCGTAAAATGTACAGAACACTGGAATGGTCATTCAAAAGATTTAAGAACAGCAATCGCTTATTCATGCAATTCTTATTTCTGTAATGTTTTTAGAATGATCGTTGATAATCCTCTTTATCATAATCCAAGACTCGGTTATTTAAAATGGAAAGAATATATGAATGCTTTTGGTTATGGTGTTGATTTAAATACTGATTTGCCCGGCGAAGATGATGGTAACATTCCCGATACATCAGGTTATAACAAAGATTTTGGCGGGCCAAGATGGAACAGTTGCAATATTGTTACACTTGGTATTGGACAAGATAGAATGCTGGTAACACCTTTACAAATGGCAAATGCCATGTGTATTATTGCAAACAAAGGATATTATTATATACCGCATTTTGTTGATAGCATTGAAAACGAAACGCCATCCGATTCACAGTTTGTTGGAAAGTACAGAATAAAACATATTGCACTTGGGCATATATCAGATTCATCATTCAATGTAGTGCAGTTAGGCATGCATGATGTTGCAGAATTTGGCACTGCAAAAGCGGCAAAAATTCTCGGTGTAGATATCTGCGCTAAAACGGGAACAGCACAAAATCCTCATGGAAAAGATCACTCTATATTTGTTGCATTTGCGCCAAGAGAAAATCCAAAAATTGCTATTTGTGTAGTAGTTGAAAATGCAGGCTTTGGTGCTACATGGGCTGCGCCAATTGCGTCTCTTGTAATGGAAAAATACTTGAAAGATTCTATTTCTGCAGAACGTCAGCCACAGCTTGATAGAATTGCAAATGCAGATTTAATTCCGCCGGCTATAAAACACTGGTATTTTGCTAAAGATTCTATTAAACTTTTAAAAGAAAGTCAGAAAGTAAATGCTGATGCAGCGCCGGTTTTTCAAAATAATTTAGAAACATCCAAGCCGGTAACTTTTGATCCGGAAGCTGAGCCCAACAGGAAAGACGGTGATTCCAGCAACAATAAAAAAGATTCAGTTAAGTATAAGCTGGAATTAGAAAAATCAGAAAAAAAATATACTCCTAAACCAAAACAATAATGAGCAGTTATTCAAGATCGGTATCAAAAAATATTGACTGGCTTTTGGTTTGGTTGTATGCACTGCTTGTATGTATTGGTGTGCTTTGCATTTTTATGGTTGAATACAATCCTGATAATTTTTCTGCAGCAACATTCTTTAACGGCGATACAAACTATAGTAAGCAAATTCTTTTTACAGGTATTTGCGTTGTTGTTGCAACATTTATTATTTTAAGTGATAGTAAATTATATCCTGCGTTTGCAAACCTGTTATATGTTTTCGGCATTATATTAATGCTTTCTGTTTTTATTATAGGAAAAGATATTAATGGTTCAAAAAGCTGGATTCCTCTGGGCGGAGGTTTTAATTTACAACCGGCAGAACTATGCAAAGTTTTTTCGGCACTTGCACTGGCAAAATATCTTTCACAATTAAATATGGATTTTACGAAACTGCAATCGCAGTTTATTGCCGCAGTAATTGCAATGCTGCCTGCATTAATTTCTATTTTACAAAATGAAACCGGTCTTGCACTAGTGTACATGAGTTTTTTTATAGTGATGTATCGCGAAGGTTTGCCCGGAATGATTTTAGTAATCGGGTTTTCATTTGGGGCGTTGGTTGTTGCAACATTACTCGTTGAAAAAAATACACTCGCAGTTATTCTAACATTAATTGCAGCATTACTTGTTTTTATTTTAAGGCGTCAAATCTTTGTAAGAAAACGCTGGAACATTTTAGCATTAATTATTATTGTATGGATTGTTTGTGTAGGCATTCAGCGCTTTGCTGTGCCATATATTTTTAATAATGTTTTTGAATGCTATCAAAGCCAGCGTATTTACAGTGCCATAGGTAAAGATTATGATTGCAGCCAGAATAAACACGCATTAAAAACAGAAGCAGCCGGCAAAACTGCAGTAAAGCCCGATGATTATAATGTGCGTCAAAGTAAAATTGCCATTGGTTCCGGCGGATTTTTAGGCAAAGGCTTTTTAAAAGGTACACAAACACGCGGCAAGTATGTACCCGAACAACATACCGATTTTATTTTTACTTCTTTAGGTGAAGCATTTGGTTTTGTAGGTTCGTTTTTATTTTTAGGAATATATTTTCTGCTGCTGTTTCGCATTGTACAGGTTGCGGAACGCCAGCGCAGCACGTTTAGCCGCGTATATGCATACAGCGTTGCAAGCATATTATTTTTTCATATTGCCGTAAATGTTTGCATGACAGTGGGTTTATTCCCTGTAATTGGTATTCCGTTGCCATTAGTAAGTTATGGCGGATCTTCTTTGCTTACGTTTACCATTATGATTTTTATTTTGATAAGGTTAGATGCAGACAGGTCAATGGTTTTACGCTAATTGTAGTCTGAATAAATCTGATGCAATTCCGTCTGCAAATAATTTTCCTTTTTGTGTAAGTATTAAAAAATCATTTTCATTTTTAATCCATTCTAGTTGAAAATATTTTTCAGCATCATTCAAAATATTTTTGCTTGTTTGTTCGCAAAAATTTTTTGTAATGTTTTGTAATGATAAGCCTTCCATTGTTCGCAGGCTTGTCATTATATATTCATTTATTTTTTGCGTTGATGAAAGTTCTTCCATCTCAAACGGAATAATATTTTCATCCATACTTTTTATGTATGATGTATTGTTTGCAACATTCCATTGTCTTGAATTTCCATTATACGAATGCGCTGAAGGACCTAAACCAAGATAAGATTTTCCCTGCCAATAACTGCTGTTGTGTTTACTTCTAAAACCAGGTTTTGCAAAGTTTGAAATTTCATAATGTTCATAATCCGCCTCATGCAATTGTTGCATAAGAATTTCAAATTGCCTGCTTTGCTTTTCTGCATCAACATTTTCTTTTTTATGTTGTTTAATCATTTTTTGCAAAGCTGTATTTGGCTCAACCGTTAATGCATAACACGAAAGATGCGGAATGTTTAATTGTAAAGCCTTTTCAATATTTATGATCCATTTTTCATCAGTTAATAACGGCGTTCCATAAATTAAATCAATCGTTATATTATTAAATCCTTCAGCTTGCGCAAGCAAAATACTTTCATAAGCCTGGCTTGCATTATGCGCTCGATTCATCCATTGCAAATCATCATTAAAAAAACTTT
>CAXSDU010000001.1:86789-169241 GCA_964236165.1 uncultured Parafilimonas sp.
CGCCAAGGCTTAAACGGTTTATACCGGCTTGTTTCCATTGCAATAATTTTTCTTTGGTAACATCATCTGGATTTGCTTCTAACGTAATTTCTGCATCAGCATGTACACTAAATAATGAATGCATTTTATCAATCGTAGACCGCAAATCTTCAATCTGCAATAACGATGGCGTTCCTCCGCCAAAATAAATTGTTGCAATATCATCGTGCAAATAATCGTTTCTCAAACTTGCTTCTTTGCAAATTGCCTGCACCATTTCCTGTATTGAATTTTGTGAAGTAGAGAAATGGAAATTGCAGTAATAGCAGGCTTTTTTGCAAAAGGGAATATGTATGTAAATACCTGCCATTGAAATAAAGTTTTGTAATCTTGTTTGGTTAGAATAATAAATGACAAAATTAAATCAACATAGTGTGTATGCTTTTTTGATTTTAATATTTTGCTTTTTATGCGCCGAAGCAAAGACGCAATATAATAGTAAACTTATTGTTCATTCCGCGGAGAATGATTCGTTCAATATTATTTCGCTTGGTCTTCAAACAACATTTAATAACAAAACGGCGTGCATTCAATATGTAAATCGTTTGCCGTCTTTGCTTGCGGTAAAAGGCTATGCTGCTGCATCTGTAGATTCTGTTTGGGAAGATTCTTTATCAGTTTCAATAAAACTTTTTGTTGGTGAAAAATATGAATGGCAAAAATTATCTGTAAATGATTCTGATAAAATTTTACTTTCTTCCCTTGGTTATCATGCAGAAAATATTACAAAGCAAAATTTTACTTTCGCAAAGCTTGAACAATTATATAGTGATGTAAATAATTATTATACTAATAGTGGTTATCCTTTCTCAACAATTTTTCTTGACAGCATTTTAATAAATGACAATAAAATTTCGGCGCACCTCGCTATAAAAAAAGGTGTGTTGTATCACATAGATTCGATTATTGTTGAAGGCAATATGCATTTATCAAAATTTTTTTTGCGGCATTACCTTCAAATAAACGAGCATGATATTTATAATGAAGCAAAGCTGAACACAATTAACCAACGACTATCACTACTTACCTATTTGCAGCAATCGCAACCATGGCAAGTAGAAATGTTGAACACTGGTGCCATTTTGCATTTATATCTTCAGCCAACAAGAAACAATAGTATAAATGTTTTGGTTGGATTGCTGCCGCAAAATGCTGAAACCGGCGGCAAACTTTTATTAACCGGCGATGCAACCGTTGGCTTACGTAATTCTTTTGGCAGCGGTGAAACGCTTGGATTAAACTGGCAACAACTGCAGCCAAAATCACCACAATTAAATTTATCTTATCAGCAACCTTATATTTTTCACTCACCGTTTGGTTTGGGTTTTAATTTCCAGTTGTACAAACAAGATTCGCAGTATGTAAATATAAGCGGGCAAATTGCTGTTCAATATGAATTAACGCAACATCAATCCGGCGCTGTTTTAATAAATACAACTAGCACAAATGTTTTAAATGTTGATACAAATATTGTGAAGCAAACTAATACACTTCCTGCAGTTGCTGATATACATTCAACCAGTGTTGGGTTGCAATACAATTTTTATAATACTGACTACAGGTTTAATCCACGGCACGGAAATGAATTTTTAATTACCGGGAGTTTTGGAAATAAAAACATTAAAAAAAATAATGCAATCATACAAATTAAAGATCCAAACTTTAATGCAAGTGCGTTGTATGATACGATTAAGCTACACAGTTATCAATTTCTTTTACAAGGTTCGGCAGCAAAATATTTCGCTGTTGGAAAACAAGCGGCTTTTAAACTAGCAGTAAATGCAGGCTGGCTTCAATCGCCCAATTATTTTCAGAATGAATTATTCAGAATTGGCGGCTTTAAATTATTACGCGGGTTTGATGAACAAAGTATTTACGCAAACCATTACTCGGTTGAAACTGCCGAGTATCGTTATTTGCTGGCGCGCAATTCATGGTTTTATGGTTTTACAGATTTTGCCTGGGCGGCTTATAATGTAAATGATGTAAAATTTAATCATACATATTTAGGCTTTGGTGTTGGTCTTTCTTTAGAAACCGGAACAGGGATTTTCAGTATTTCTTTAGCAGAAGGAAAACGCGATGACAGTAAGCTTAATTTTCAGCAATCAAAAATTCATCTTGGTTTTATAAGCTTGTTTTGATAATACAACAAGCTTAAAATATTTTTGCTGCAACAATGCTTAAATACTTTTTTATATTAATAATATTTTTTGGCTGCGGATTAAGAACCGTAGCGCAGGATAGCAGCTTATTTAATAGTTCATGGGCAGATAGTTTAAGAACTGCAATACAGGATTCAATAAAAAAAAATAAACCTGCAGTAATTAACAAAAACACAGCGCCGGTTGTTTTTAATGATAGTATAAATGTTTTAAAAAAATCTGACAGTGTAGTTCACACTAAAATCAACGATTCGATACAGCGGTTTGCAATAAATGACTCAATAAAAAAAGATTCAATATTAGCTGTTGCAACTATTATTAGTAATGACAGCATTATAAAAGCATCCTCTAAAATAAAAAAACATATTGCATCGCAGAAAGGTATGCCAGGCTCGCTTAGAGCATCGTCTGATAGTGACCTTATTTTTTATGTACTTCTCGTTATAATATTTTTTTTAGCACTGATAAAGAAATCTTTTCCAAAATATTTCAACAGCATTTTTTCATTATCGTTCCAGGCAACCTTCAGGCAAACGCAAACAAGAGACCAGATGTCGCAAAACTTTTTTCCTGCTTTTATGCTTAATGTGCTGTTCATACTTTCCGGCGGTTTATTTATTACATTGTTTGCAGGATTTTATAAATGGACTGCAATTCCTTTCTGGCAATTGTTTGTTTATTCAACTACGATTTTGGGCATAATTTATCTGGTAAAATATTTTGTAATACTTTTTGCCGGCTGGGTTTTTAATGCGCCGGATGCAGCGGCTGATTACAGGTTTATTGTGTTTTTAATTAATAAATTAACAGGCATTCTTTTTATACCTATTTTATTTATGATTGCATATACAAATAATGATGTAAAAAAAATTGCTATTACTGTTGCACTTTGTATTGCCGGGTTACTGCTTGCGTTGCGCTATCTTATTTCGCTGGCGCGGATTCGTAAAAACCTTAACCTCACTGCATTTCACTTTTTTATATACCTTTGCGCAGTAGAAATAATGCCTTTGCTCGTTATTTATAAACTACTATTTATAAAAACAGCTAACACATAATTTACAAGACTACTAAGCATGATTAACAACGGGATAAAGAAATCTTCCGCAAAAATTCCTGCCCAGATTCTAATCACCCAACCTAAACCGGAAAGTGAAAAATCTCCTTATTTTGAACTGGAGCGGAAATATAATCTTCAGCTTACCTTTTATCCTTTTATAAAACTGGAACCAATACCGGCAAAAGAATTCAGAAAACAAAAAATTGATATTGGCAATTTTTCTGCTATCATTTTTACAAGCCGAAATGCTATTGATCATTTCTTTAGAATGTCTGAAGAAATGAAAATTTCCATTAGCCAGGATAACAAATATTTCTGCATAACAGAAGCCGTTGCATTATATCTTCAAAAATTTATTTTGTATAGAAAACGAAAAGTTTTTTATGGTGCCGATGGTACGAATAAAAGTATGTTTGATGTAATAAATAAACATAAGGAAAATGAAAAATTTCTTTATGTATGCAGCGAAAATCAGCAGGATAATGAAATTGTAAACTGGCTTAAAAATAATAATTGTGGTTATCAGCTTGCATTTATGTATCGCTCAGTAAGTAACGATGTTAAAGTTGTTATGGAAAATAAATCTTTTGATATAATCTGCTTTTTTACACCAAGTGGTATACGCAGTTTATTTGCTAATTACCCAAAGTTTAATCAAAATGAAACATTAATTGGCGCCTTTGGAAATAATACCGTAAAAGCCGGCGAGGAAGCAGGTTTAAATGTAGGTATTAAAGCACCGGCACAACATACGCCAAGTATGATTTCAGCTTTAGATCATTATTTTGGCTTTCAGAATAAAAAGAAATAATTGCGTTATATTTAAAATGAATCCCGTTATGCAAACGGGATTTTTGTTTTTATAATATTACCTTGTATACGCTGATCATGGAAAAAAAATTTACTAATCATCTTATAAATGAAACCAGTGCTTATTTATTACAGCACGCACATAACCCTGTAAACTGGTTTGCATGGAATGATGAAACATTACAAAAAGCGAAAGAAGAAAATAAACCAATTCTTGTAAGCATAGGTTATTCTGCCTGCCACTGGTGCCATGTTATGGAAAGAGAAAGTTTTGAAGACGAAGACACCGCAGCATTAATGAACAGTAATTTCATCAACATTAAAATTGACAGAGAAGAAAGGCCTGATATTGATCATATTTACATGGATGCTGTGCAAACGATTAGTGGCAGTGGCGGCTGGCCTTTAAATGTTTTTCTTACACCTGATTTAAAACCATTTTATGGTGGCACATATTTTCCGCCGGTTCCTGCATTTAATCGCAGCAGTTGGAAACAGGTAATTAGTGCTGTTGCTAATGCATATCAAACTAAAAAAGAAGAAATAGAAAAACAGGCAAATAGTTTAACAGAATATCTTTTAAGTTCGAATGGTATTGTTAGCAACTTTTCAGAAACCGACAAACATAATGATGAATATTTAAATATCATTACTGAAAATTTATTAAATAATGCAGATGAAGAATGGGGTGGATTCGGCAATGCTCCTAAATTTCCACAAACTTTTTCCATACTATACTTGTTAAGGCAATATTATTTTACAGGAAATGAAGCAGCTTTAAATCAGGCAACTTTAAGTCTTGATAAAATGATGATGGGCGGAATATATGATCAGATTGGTGGCGGCTTTGCGCGATACAGCACAGACAAGCGCTGGCAAATTCCGCATTTTGAAAAAATGCTTTACGATAATGCTTTGCTGATTGATGTTTTTACAGAAGCATTTCAACTTACACAAAAAAAAGAATACGCTAATGTTGTGCATGAAACAATTCAGTTTATTAAAAATGAAATGACTTCTGCAGAAGGCGGATTTTACAGCGCTTTAGATGCTGATAGTGAAGGTGAGGAAGGAAAATATTATACCTGGAGTAAAAAAGAGATTGATGATCTGCTGGGTAAAGAGAGTGAGATATTTTGTTTTGTTTATAATGTAAATGAAGTGTGTAATTGGGAACACGTAAATATTTTGTGGATGCCTGAAAGCCTGGAAGTGTCAGTTGAAAAACTTAATTTAGATATAAATGAATTATATAATTTATTAAAAAAATCAAAACAAATTTTATTTAATGCAAGGCAAAAACGCGTTCGACCTTTATTAGACACTAAAGTTCATTTAAGCTGGAATGCGCTTATGACAAAAAGTTTATGCAAAGCATACGCGTGTTTTGGCAACGAAGAATATTTAAAAATGGCGGAAAAGGATATTGCCTTTATTGAAAACAATTTAAGATCTGAAAACGAAATCTATCATCATAGCTGGAATAAAACTTTGCAGAAGCAATTTGCTTTTTTAGATGATTATGCAGCTTTGATTCAGGCATATATACATTTAAGTCAAGTAACTGCAAATAATAAATATCTTATAAAAGCAAAAACGCTTAATGAAAAAGTAATAAATGAGTTTAGTGATGATGGGCAGAGATTTTTTTATTTTACATCAGCGCAGCAAAAAGATGTTATTATAAGAAAAAAGGAAATGTACGATGGAGCAACACCTTCCGGTAATGCTTTAATGGCTGATAATTTACGGTTGCTCTCTTTATATTTTAATATAAGTGAATGGCGCGTAAGAGCAGAGAAAATGTTTGAAAGTATAAGTAATATTATACAAAAACATTCTTTGTCTTTTGGATATTGGGCTTTAAACCTACAAAGTGTTGTAAAAGGTATTAATGAAATTGTAGTTACAGGTGAAGAACAATTAAACGTAGTAAAAGAGATTTTAAAAGACTATATTCCTAATAAGATTGTTCAGTCTTCGCACATAGAAGATAATTACTGGCCATTGTTGCAAGGAAAAAAATTTTCTTACAGAACTTATATATATTTGTGTGTAAATTATAATTGCTTACACCCTGTAGAAAATATTGAGGATTTTAAAAAACAGATCAGCCGGAATTTTTTAACAAAAAATCCGAAATAACAAAATAATTAAAACAAATAAGCGTTCATAAATCTCTTAGGTGTGCTAAGATATATAGTCGATTCTAAAAACAATCATTAGCAATGCCAAGATTCCGGACCACATTAAACATTTTTCTTTGAAACAGAAATACAAAATGAAAAACCAGAACTTAGTAATGTTACTGCTGATAACCCTTTTAGTGGGTGCAGGTGCCTGCAATAAAAGTGGAAAATCTAAGAATGTTGTTGGTGACGGTCAATTACGCGGAGTAGCGCCGGGAACACGTAGTGGTATGACAAAACCTTATGGAATGGTTTTCGTTCCCCCTGGTACTTTTCATATGGGACCAAGTGACGAAGACATTAACTTTAATTTTACTGCCCGTAATAAAGAAGTTTCTATTAGTGGATTTTGGATGGATGCTACCGAAATTACCAATAATGAATATCGCCAGTTTGTTAATTATGTTAGAGATTCTCTGGCCGCTATTCGTCTTGGCTATATGAAAACAAGCCAAGACGGTGATACAGCAATTGACTGGAAAAAAGCATCTGTTATAAAATATTCAGATCGCAATACACTTGAAAAATTAAATGATCTAATTCTTTCTCCCGATAACAGGCTTTATGGTAAAATGGATATAGATCCTGATATGATACAATATAATGTACAGGGTTTTAATTTGAAAGAAGCAGCAAAAAGAGAAAATGTAGGAAGACCACGCAAAGATTTCATTTATCGTTATAATATAAAAATTTATCCTGATACATTATGCTGGATGAGAGATTTTTCTTATTCATATAATGAGCCGATGACTAAACGTTATTTTGCTCATCCGTCGTATGGAGATTATCCTGTGGTTGGCGTAAGTTGGAAACAAGCTGTAGCTTTTTGCCATTGGCGCACACGTTTTTTAAACAGCTTTTTAGAAAAAAATAAAAAAGCAGCAGAAAGTGATTTTCGTTTACCAACAGAAGCTGAATGGGAATATGCAGCAAGAGGTGGTCGCTCACAGTCCATGTTTCCCTGGGGTAATTATTATTTAAGAAATAAAAAAGGTTGCCTGCTTGCTAACTTTAAACCTGGCAGAGGAAATTACCCAGAAGATGGTGGTTTTTATACTGTAAAAGCTGATAGTTATTGGCCAAATGATTATAATTTGTATAATATGGCAGGCAACGTATCTGAATGGACTTCTTCCCTATTTTATGAAGGTGCTTATAATTTTCAACATGATATGAATCCTGATATCCAGTGGAATGCTTTGGATACAGATCCTCCGCGTATGAAACGTAAAGTAGTAAGAGGAGGAAGCTGGAAAGATGTAGGTTACTATTTGCAGGTTAGTACACGCCAATACGAATATCAGGATACAACAAAATCTTATATCGGCTTCAGATGTGCTATTGACCTTCCGGCTAATTACAAAAAATAAATTTTCAAACAATATCCTTTATAAACCAATAAAATTTAAAAAATGGCAGCAGCAATTCCTCCTAAAGTTAGCAGAGTGGTTGACATCTTCGTATCAATAGCCGCAGCAGTGGTTATTTGGGGCGCATTACAAAAGTTATTGCACACTTCAACAGCAGATTTCTTTCTTAAAGTGGGTTTAGGAACAGAAGCAGCTGTATTTCTTGTATATGGAATTCTATATCTTATTTATCCGGCTGTTGATGATCATCAGGTTAAAATTGCAGGTGCACAGCCACAAATGGGAAATCCGGCATTAAAATCAATGGAAAAAATGTTAGAAGAGGCTGACATTACACCAGCAAATCTTGGTAAATTAAGTGCTGGTTTTCAAAAACTCGGTACTACTGTTGAAAAAATGGGTGAGATAAGCGATGTTGTTAAAGCAACAGGCGATTATACACAAAAAACAAACGAAGCAGCAAAGGCGCTTGATGCAGTTAAGATTGCTTATTCAAACGTTGCTAACTCAGCTACATCCTTTACTAATGCTTCTGAAGGTGCTAAAGTATTCCACGAGCAAATACAGGTTTTAACCAAAAATTTGTCTTCATTAAATACAATTTATGAATTGGAATTGCAGGAAAGCAATAATCATTTAAAAGCCTTAAACCAGTTTTATGGTAAGTTGAATGAAGCTTCTAATGCAATGAATACAACGGCGAGTGATGCTATTAGAGCTAAAGATCAGATTAGCGCGCTTGCAAACAATTTGGGTAAATTAAACCAGATTTATGGCAATATGATTAGCGCAATGCAAGGTGGCAGGGCTTAATAAAACAATATCCAATTTCTGTTAAAAACTAATTCAGATTTAAACAATCTAATTTATGGCATTACCTAAAGAGCCAAGGCAAAAAATGATTAACCTGATGTATCTGGTGCTTACAGCTTTGCTGGCATTAAATGTATCAGCAGAAATACTAAATGCATTCAAAACGGTAAATAATAGTTTAACGGCAGCAAGCATTACATTAGATAAAAAGAATAATAACATTTTTAATTCATTTAAGGGTGAACTTAATGATGCAAGCACGCATGACAGGGCTGCACTTTGGGCGCCTAAGGCAAAACGTGCACAGGACTTAGCAAACGAAATGATAGCTTATATTGATGGCTTACAATCAAAAGTTGCAGATGCTGCGGGATTCAAAAGCGATGATAGTACCAGCTATAGGGAAGATGATCTTGAAGCTGCAACACGAGTAATGACCGATCCAGGTACTGACGGAAAAGTGCTGCATGATAAATTACAAGTTTATAAAAATGCTTTATTAGCAATCGATCCTTTAATAAAAGTGCAGTTTCAGAATTCTTTACCCATTGATTTATCTGTTCCTAAAACAAATAATAAGGCAAACGAAGATGATTGGGCAGCTTCTTATTTTTATATGACGCCTTCTATTGCAGCAAAAACTATTCTCACAAAATTCGAAAATGATGTAAAGAATAGTGAAGCAATGATAATAGACTATTGCCATCAGCAAGTGGGTGCAGTAGAAAAAGTTTTTAATTCTTATCAGCCCTTGGTAGGTCAAAGTTCTAATTATTTAATGCCCGGTCAACCTTTAACAATTACCGCTGGTATCGGTGCTTACAATGCAGAGTCAAGACCAACTGTTACAATAGATGGGCAAAAAATTGAATTAAATGCAAATGGTGTTGCTGAATATAAAACTACAGCCGGCGGCACAGGATCATACACAAAAAATGTTGTAATATCTTATTTTAATCAGGCTACCGGCAAAAATGAACAACAAAGTATTCCATTAACTTATTCAGTTGGTTCACCAACAGGTGCAAGTGTAAGTGCTGATGCAGTAAAAGTTTTTTATGTGGGTTTAGATAATCCTATTTCTGTTAGTGGTGGTACTGTTGGAGATGAAAAAGTTTCTGTTAGCATGACTAATGGAGCACTTACAAAAACAGGCCCTGGTAAATATATGGTAAGACCAGGTAAAGCTGGAACACCCGCAGACGTTACAGTTCTTGCAGATGGTAAGCCTACTATTGTTTCATTTAAAGTAAAGGATGTTCCCGATCCTGTGGCAAAAGTGGGCGTAAATAAAGGTGGGCGTATGCCAGTTAATGATTTTAAAGCACAGTTTGGTGTTCGTGCAGATCTTGAAAACTTTGTTTTTGAAGGCGTTAAATTTAATGTTACTGGTTATACTATCGTTTTAACGGGCGCAGGTTTTCCTGTATTACAATTTCGACAGGTAAAAGGAGCAGCCTTTGATCCTGTGAAAGATTTAATTGAAAAAGCAAAGCCTGGAACTTCTGTAACAATTGATGAGATAAATGTGGTTGGGCCAGGTGGAACAAGAAAATTACCACCGATTATTTACAATTTGTATTAAAATTATTTAATATGCGCTTAAAATTTTTTAAACTTTTTGCTGCTGGTCTATTACTAATAAGTTTTATTAGTGCAGATGCTCAGCGCCCTGTAAAAAGAAGAACAAAAACTTCTACTTCTGCCTACGGAAATACTAATACGCAGCAAAAGCCGGCAAACAATAGATCAGGATATGGAGATGTGGATACAACAGTAAGACCTACAGCAAATTCTGCATATGGAACTATAAATAATCAATCAACTTCAATTGATACAACCTTGCCAATTACAGTTGTAAAGAGCAGTGGCAATGGGTTATTAGATACAGTTAAAATGTCACTACGTAATGATGGTGCAGTACAAAAAAACCTTGTGAACGAGAGAACACCTTTAGTATATGAAGATATACGGGAAGATGACGCGGTATTTAAAGTTAGGGTTTGGAGAGAAATAGATACCCGTGAAAAAATTAATTTGCCATTTCGTTATGCAGCAGTTGAAGACAATGGCAGTCAACGTTTTATTGCTATTCTTTTAAAAGCAATAAAAGATGGAGACATTACCGCTTTTAGCGGCGATGACGATCGTTTTACCACACCCATAACAGCTGATGATGCAGAGAATGCATTTGGTGGTGGTTCTGATACTTCCAAAGTATATGATGCTGATGGAAATGTTGCAGGATATCAAGTTAGAGCAAAAGCTGTTGACCCGGATTCTATTTATAAATTTCAAATAAAAGAAGAATGGATATTTGATAAAGAAAGCAGCCGGCTCTTTGTTAGAATTATTGGTATAGCTCCTGTAATTCCATACAGACTTTCAACCGGAGATATTGTGGCTAACAGTGAGAGACCAGTTTGGTGGGTTTATTATCCTGATCTTCGCCCAATATTGGCAAAATATGAAGTATATAATCCTAAAAATGTTGGTGCACAAATGACGTGGGAAGAACTTTTTGAAAGCAGAATGTTTAGCAGTTACATCATAAAGTCTACTATAGACAATCCTTTTGATTTACCACTTTCAAGTGTTTATCCGAATAATACTTTATTCCGTTTACTTAATGGAGAAAAAATTAAAGACAAAATATTTAACTACGAACAAGCCTTGTGGAGCTATTAATTAATTCGTCGATACCTGTTAGAAATTTTTAAATAAAGCATAAAAAACTTGTTCAGCAATACTGGTTGCATACCTTTGTAATGGTTTTTCATAGGATATTGGATTTTAAAACGGGGCAGGATTTTCATCCAAGCCCCCTTTTTTTTGCAAAATATATTCCATTAAGATTTTTGCTTTTGCATTACCAATTATATTGGCAAGTTCTTCTTGAGGAATTTCTTTAATTTTTTTTACCGATTTAAATTTTTGTAACAATACAATAGCTGTTTTTTCACCAATTCCCTGAATATTTTCAAGGTCATTCTTAAAAGTTCCTTTCGAACGTTTGTTTCTATGAAATGTAATTCCAAAACGATGCACTTCATCTCTTATTCTTCTTATTAAATTTAATCCTTCGCTGTTCCAATTGAGTTTTATGGATTCTTTATCTCCCTGAAAAAAAAGTTCTTCCTCATTCTTGGCAAGACCTATAACAGTTATTTTTCCGTTTAAATCTAATTCTTCAAAACTTTCCATTGCAGCACTTAGTTGCCCTTTGCCACCATCAATTATAACAAGTTGAGGCAATGGAGTATCTTCATTTAGCAAACGTTTATATCTTCTATATACTACCTCTTTCATTGTAGCAAAATCATTGATGCCAGTTACGGTTTTTACATTAAAATGCCTGTAATCATTTTTACTTGGCAGCCCATTTTTAAAACATACCATTGCAGAAACAGGATAGCTTCCTTGAAAATTTGAATTGTCAAAACATTCTATATGTACAGGTATTTCTTGTAAACCAAGTTGTTCCTGCAATTCAGATAAAACGTTTAATTGCGCTTCATTGCTTTGTGAAAGATGCAGCATTTTTTGCCTTTTAAGTTCTTCTTTAAAATGTGTTACATTTTTTTTAGAAAGCTCAAGCAACTTCAATTTATCCCCTCCTTTCGAAATAGTAATTATTATATCCTTTTCAGGATAATCTATTAAAAAAGGAACTACAATTTCTTTAGCGGTGCTATTAAACATATCTCTTATTTGTGCAATAGCAAAAACCAAAGTTTCTGCTTCTGTTTCTTCAAGATTTGTTTGAAGTTCTACTGTATGTGTTTGAATAATAGTACCATTCTGTACCATTAAAAAATTTACAAATGCAATATCTTTTTCTTTTACAATAGAAAATACATCAACATTATGTAAGTGTTTACTTGCTACAATTGAGCGGGATTGATATTGCTCGAGGTGATCAATTTTTTTTCTTATTGATTCTGCTTTTTCAAAATTTAGTTTTGCAGCATAGTCATTCATAATTATCTTATAACGGGAAATTACGGGCGATAAATTTCCTTTTAGTAGTTGACGCACCTGCATCAAACCTTCATTATAATCTTCTGCTGATTGAAATGCTTCGCAAGGTCCTTTGCAGTTACCCAAGTGATATTCCAGGCAAACTTTAAATTTTTTTCTTTCAATATTTTGTTTTGTCAAATTAAGCTTGCAAGTTCTTAAAGGAATATATTGTCTTATAAAACTTATCAGTTCTCTTACCTTACCTGCAGAAGTGAAAGGACCCAAATATTCTGAGCCATCATTAATTTTTTTTCGGGTAAGAAAAATACGCGGATAAAATTCTTTTTTTATAATAATAAAAGGATAAGATTTATCATCTTTAAGATTTATATTAAATCTTGGCTGAAATTCCTTTATTAAAGAATTTTCTAAAAGAAAAGCATCTTGCTCAGAATTTACAATAGTAAAATTTATACGATAAATACGTTGTACAAGTTCATGTGTTTTATAACCCGTAAAAGTTTTTGTAAAATAAGAACTTACTCTTTTTTTTAAATCTTTTGCTTTGCCTACATATAAAAGTGTTCCCTGTTTATCATAATATTTGTAGATGCCAGGTTCATGCGGAATAGATATTACTTGAGATTGAAATTCAGCAGAAGTCATACCCTGCAAAAATAGTTTTTAGCAACGCAATTATTTGCATAAAGTAATTTTACAAAAAGTTGCTACCGGAGAATTATTTAAGGCTTTTAACTACGCCAATCTTTAATCCATAATTGATGAGATACTCTTTATTAGGATATTTATTTGCTAATGAAGGTAACAATTGATAACGTAACTGTGGACCAATTTGCCAGCGATAACCGCCGCCAGTAGAATAGCCAAAATAACTTTCAAGATTAGCATTAACATTCCAGTTACGTATATATGCAGAGCCATCTGTATAATTTTTAAAATTTGAAGATATTATAAGAGGCTGTTTATCGAATGTATAAGTGGGCTCCAAAGAACCAGCAAGTCCCCAACTTAATTTATTATTATTCCAAGCCATCCAATCAATACCAAGTGGCACTGAAATTTGATAATATCTGTTCTTAATGGTAAGTGGCTTAGTGCCCGGAATACTTCTTAAGCTTGATGTAGTATTTACCATACTTGCAAATTTGCCTTCGTCTAATGTAAGTATAACAGGTTCATCTTTATAAAGAAAAGCATCTATTTTATACTGACTAATATTAAACTGAAAGCCACCGGTTAAGGTAAATTTATTATTAAGTGCATAACCTAATCCGAAACCAGTTTCATAACCTATTGCCGGGCTCTGATGTATTGCCTGTGAGGGTTTTACTTTATAACTTGATTCTAAAGAAACAGTATTTATTTCCTGCTGTGCGTTTTGCTTTTGCTCACTAAGGTGGCGGTAACTTACAGAAGGTGTAATATAAAAACGGAAATCGAATTTGCTTGAACTTTTACCCAGCTCTTCTAACGCTTGCGGAATTAAATCTGTATGTTGTGGCTGAACTCTAAAATCAAAACTATTATTATAAACTATGTTATTGCTTTTATACCTTGCTTGAAAGAAGGCTAAACCGCCCTTTGTATTTTCTGAGGGCTTTGTATTTAAAATGCTCTTTAATCTGGATGTTATATCAAACAAATAATAATTGACATTATTTAAAGATGATGAAACAGCTACATTTTTATTTTGCGCAGTAATAATATCAGTTCCTTTAATTGTAATAGATTTATTTGCCGGTTCTTTAACCTGTGATAAAGCAGTTAAGTATGTTTCGTCAATAGTCGCAGTAATAGGTTCTGTTAAATGTTTTTCAACAGCAGCATCAATTTTTATTTTTTCAATAGCAGCAATTATTGTATTTGATGTTAGCTGATCAACAGAATAATGCTCATCAGACACATTTGACTGTGCATTTACAATATTTGCTTCAGTTTTTTCAGCGCTAATGTTTACAGGGCTTTGCAATGAAAAATGAAAATTTGCAGTAACAGTATCAGGAACGGGTTTATTTAAAACTGTGCCTATAACAAGTGCAGAAATTATTAAAACAGTAAAAATTGAAAGCGCAGGCCATTTTTTTGGCGTTTGAATTTTTTTACTAATGGTTCTCCATACATGATCTGATGGATACATTCTATGATCATTAGCCTGTTGTTTCAGGTATTTTTCAAAATCGTCTATATGGTTTTTATCATTCATTCTATACTTCCATTGAAGCTAATGTACTGCAGCAGTCCATGTAAATATTTCGCCTGGTTTTTCAATAATTTTCTTTTTAACTAAAATAGCTTCAAGCATTGCTTTTGCTCTTGTATATTGGCTGCGGCTCGTGCTTTCTTCAATCTCAAGCATCACAGCAATTTCTTTATGACTATATCCATCAATTGCATAAAGATTTAAAACGGTTCTGTATCCCACCGGCAATAAGCGAATGCACTCAATTACCTGTCTTGCAAACATTATAGATGGTATTGTTTCTTCTTTTACCTGAACATTTGAAACATAAGCCAAATCGAGGCTTTCATTAAATTTTTTATACTTCTTCAAAAAATTTATACAAGTATGAACAATTATTCTTCTTATCCAACCTTCAAAAGAACCCGAATTTCTAAAAGAGCGTATTTGCGTAAACACTCTTATAAATCCTTCCTGCAACATATCTTCTGCATCTTCGCGGTTTTGTGCGAAGCGATAACAAACTGAAAGCATTTTAGGGCTGTATCTATTATACAACTCCCGCTGTGCAACTGGATCGTTATTTAAGCAGCCGGCTAAAATTGTCTGTTCCGTCATGCAGGTAATTTAAATATTACCCACCAAGTTAGACAAATTTTAAATTCAAAATGCTGCAAGTTTAAAATCTTTGTGTCTTTAGTGAGTATTAATTAAATTTTTCTTTGTGAAAATATTTTATGCAGGCATTGTTGCCGCATATTTTCTTTCTCCTATTTGCTGCCGCCACATTGCATAATACAAGCCTTTATCGGCAAGCAGTTCATGATGGGTTCCGGTTTCAATAATTTTTCCCTTTTCCAAAACATAAATTCTATCGGCATGCATTATAGTACTTAAGCGATGCGCAATTAAAACAGTTATCTGTTCACGCATTTCAGAAATGTGTTTTATGGTTGATGTAATTTCTTCTTCTGTAATTGAATCCAGTGATGATGTGGCTTCATCAAAAATTAATAAATGTGGGTGACGTAATAAAGAACGCGCAATACTTAAACGCTGCTTTTCACCACCGCTTAATTTTAAGCCACCTTCGCCAATTACAGTTTCTATTCCTTTTTCTGCTCTTTCCAATAAATTCTGACAACTTGCTTTATATAACGCATCAAATAATTCTTCTTCATTTGCATCAGGATTAACAAACAAAAGATTTTCTCTGATAGTGCCTGCAAACAATTGCGTGTCTTGCGTAACAAAACCAATTTGTGCTCTTAATTCTTCAAGCGAAATATCATTGCTGTCAATTTTATTATAGAATACATTTCCTGCTAACGGATGATATAATCCAACAAGCAGTTTTACCAACGTGCTTTTGCCAGAACCGGAAGGACCAACAAATGCAATAGTTTCTCCTTGCTCTACACTAAAATTAATATTATCAAGCGCTTTAAATTGTACGGTTAAATGTTTAAATGAAACGTGCTGAAAGGAAAGTTCTCTAACTATACCAAGCGGACTGGGATGTTCTGGTTGAACTTCCGGAGCTTTTTTCATTACTTCATCAAAATTATTAAGTGATGCTTCCGCTTCACGATAAGACATTATAATGTTTCCAATTTCCTGCAACGGACCAAAAATAAAAAAGGAATAAAAGGTTAATGTCATTACTTGTCCCGGCGTTAATTTTCCCTGAAACACAAGCCATAAAAGTGTAAACATAATTACCTGTCTTAAAAAGTTTACAAATGTGCCTTGTATAAAACTTAATGTTCTTATACTCTTTACTTTTCGTAATTCAAGCCCAAGTATTTTATATGTATTGCTATTAAGGCGTTTTATTTCTTGTTCAGTTAAACCAAGACTTTTTACCAGTTCAATATTTCTTAATGATTCTGTTGTTGTACCTGCAAGAACATTTGTTTCTTTTACAATATTTTTTTGAATGATCTTAATTTTTTTACTTAAAAAACTTGTAAGTACTGATAATAAAATAATACCTACAACGTAAATAGGCATTATAGTCCAGTTAAGACTGAACGAATAAATACTAACGAAAATGATTCCTACTACTGTGCTAAAAAGCACATTTATAAAAGCAATAATAAATTTTTCAGTATCGAGGCGAACTTTAGTAAGAATAGAAAGTGTTTCACCACTACGCTGATCTTCAAAATCCTGGTAAGACATTTTCATTGAATGCATTAAACCATCCGTAAAAATTTTAGCGCCAAATTTTTGTACTACTACATTAGTAAAATAATCCTGGAAAGCTTTTGCAATTCTTGAAACCATTGCAACACTAATAAGTAATCCTAAATAATAAAGTACACCCTGAATATATTCCCTTGTTGTACGTAAAGTTGTTGCATGAAACGCTTTTTTAGAATCGAAGTATCCATTTTGATGCGGATGATTTAAAAATATGTCGAACACTTTTCCAAAAAAATAGGGATCAAGCATAGAAAAACTTTGATTGATAGCTGCAAGCAATAAAGCCAGCGCTACTAACCATCTATAAGGTCTTAAATATTTTAGCAAAATTTTCATGAGCGCAAATTAGTTGTTTCTTTTTTCGGTTTATATTCTATAGAAGGTAGTATTAACATAGTTATATAAAATTTGCAAAATAGGCTTTTAGCTAATGCTTTAGATTTGTTTAAAATTTTAAAATGAGGTTTTTAAGAATATTTGTTTTTGCATGCCTTGTATTTGCTTATTGTTCATGCAAAAAAAATTCTGATGCTATTGATTTTTCACCAAGTTTTTATATTTTAAACGGTGATACAACATCATTATCATTTAACAATACGCTCATTTTATTTTCATCTGCTGATACTATAAGATATAATGTAATAGTATCTTCCACTTACCTTTTATCTGCAAATGGTCATATAACCGTTGCTGTTGATGATAATGCCCGAACAGTGTATAATTCAAATCATAGTACAAATTTTCAGGCCATGCCTTCAAATGCATATATTTTTCCTACTACAATTGCCGACACTACTTCGTCTGTTTATGATACCATACCAGTTATTATTTATAAACATGCATTAGATGTAACCCAAAGCTATATGTTATCTATAAGTATTATTGATGCAGACGGTGTTGCTATTACTGCTGATGCTTCAACAATTTACCTGCATACTGTAAATAATAAATTATCAGGAATTTATAATGCTATTGGTACAAAAATTATGTATGATGGAGATGCCGCAGACAGCATTATAAATTCAATTGATACTTTTTCATTGACTAAAAATCTTATCCCAGTTAATTCATCTTCATCACAACTTGATTATGCAGATTTAGGCAGCAATGGCTGGAAGTATAATTTAGCATTAGTTGATGCAGGCGAAATTCTTATCACACCTAATGATGTTATTTTAAGTTCTGTGGAAAGCGGCTCCTTTAAAATTTTGAGTTCTTCGTATGATGCAGAAACTAAAGATATTTATATAAAAAGCAGCTATTACAATACATCGGGTAACGAACGTATTGTTGAAGAAACATTACAATTGCAATAAATTTCTTTAGTTACTTTTAAGATTTACGCATCGACCATTTCAATAACTCTTTCCACGTTGGCTTTTTTCCATACATTAAAATACCAGTACGGTAAACTTTTCCTGCAAACCATGTTGTACCAAGAAAACCAAGTACAAGAAAAGCCATGCTTGCAATTAGTTGCCATAACGGAACAATATCACCGATACCATGTGAAATACGCGCCATCATTACTATAGGTGAAAAAAGCGGAAACAAACTGCCGAATACAGCCAACCCGCTTGTGGGTTCATTAACAGCTTTAGTCATAATTACTATACCGCAAATGATAGGCATTGTTATCGGCAACATAAGACTTTGGGCATCCTGAGGATCTTCATTTACAGCGCAACCTACACAAGCAAACAAAGCTGAATACAATAAATATCCGCCAATAAAATAAAAAATAAAACAACCAATAATAAGCGGAAAATTCACATTGCCAAGACTGTGTAAAAAGCCACTGTTCTGCATTGTATCTGCAGCCTTCATACTACCGGGCTCCATACCAGACGAATGCATTTGTTGAACAAGATGTGGAAATATCACTGGCAATAAAAAATTCAATCCAATCATCAGTATTATCCAAATAATAAACTGTACCAAACCTACGGCACCAATACCAAGAATTTTTCCCATCATTAACTGAAATGGTTTTACACTGCTTATAATTACTTCTGCAATGCGGCTTACTTTTTCCTCCATCACACCACGCATAACCATAGTACCATAAATAAATAAAACAATATAAATAAGAAAGCCCGAAACATAACCTACGCCTGCACTTAAGCCTTGTTCATTATCAGAATTATTTTTACCTTTTATATTTGAGAATTGAATATCTGCAGAAGATTTTGCACTATCAAGCTGCGATTTAGAAATATTAAATGCGAGTAAACGTTGTTGCTCAAGTGCTGCATTTAATTTGTCTTCAATTTTTCCGCGCGACATTATTCCAACAGAATTTTCTGTAACAACTGGTATTGTTACCTTATCTAAAATATTTGTGTTGGAAGGAATAATTGCATACCCATTATATTTACCTTTTTCAACTTCTGCTTTTAAAGTTTGCACTGTTTCATTCTTTACAAAACTAAAATTTACATTTTCGTCGCCTTCAATTTTTTGCTTGAAAATATTTGAATCATCGTTAACAGCGATATTGAATTTTTCATCGCTGTTAACGGAAAAATAAATTATCAATGCATAAAAACCAAAAAACAATAAAGGCAATAATATAGTAGTAAGTAAAAATGTTTTCTTTTGAACACGGGTTAAAAATTCCCGCTTTGCAACTAATGAAATCTTATTCATGTTACGTAAGATTATATTTTTTGAAATGAGCGTGTGGTAGCTTTTGTGCCTTCAACTAATTGTATAAATATGTCGTTTAAAGATGGCAGTATTTCATTAAAAGCTTCTACGTTTATATGCTGATCGATAAAATACTTTAAAACATCATTGCTTTTAAAACCTTCATTAATTTTTGCGGTAAAACTGTTTGCTTTTTGATCAATAACTTCAAATGCATTGCTTGCTGTGCTTGAAGGAGCGCCACTTAACTGAATCCTGAACTTATTTTCTTTAAACTCATTTTTTATATTCTGCACAGAGCCGTCTAAAATTTTTTTGCCCAGATTAACCAACACTATTTGATCACATATTTCTTCAACCTGTTCCATTCTGTGTGTACTAAAAATAATTGTGCTGCCGCGCTGTGCAAGTCCATAAATTTCGTCCTTTATTAAATTAGCATTTACAGGATCAAGACCGCTAAAAGGTTCATCTAAAATAATCAGTTTTGGTTCATGCAAAACAGTAGCTACAAATTGTAATTTCTGGCTCATGCCTTTACTAAGATCTTCAACTTTTTTATTCCACCAGCTTTGCATTTCAAGCTTTTCAAACCAAACTTTTATTTTTTGTTTTGCTTCGTTTATGCTTAATCCTTTTAGTTGTGCGAGGTATAAAATCTGATCACCGATTTTCATTTTTTTATATAGTCCGCGCTCTTCCGGCATGTAACCTATCTTAACGATATCTGTTAACGGATCAAACTTTTTTCCATCAAGAATTATTTCTCCTTCATCAGGGAAAAAAATACCTGTGATCATTCTAAGTAAAGTTGTTTTACCTGCACCATTAGGACCAAGCAAACCAAAAATACTTCCCTGTTCAATTGAAAAACTAACATCATCAACAGCTTTTTGTGTTGCAAAATATTTTTTAAGATGATGCAGTTCAAGTATGTTCATTTCAAAAAATTTGTAGCAAATGTAGGCTGAAATTTTTTGTACGATTATCTTAAACTCATGAACAAAAAATTTATTTTTTAAGTTTTTGAATGATGGCTGCAACGACCTTTTCTCCATCCATTGCAGCGCTTACAATGCCGCCTGCATAACCAGCGCCTTCTCCGCATGGATATAAATTTTTTATTTGAGGGTGATGAAGACTGTCCGCGTTTCTTGGAATTCTTACCGGCGATGATGTGCGGCTTTCGGTTGCCACTACAATTGCTTCGTTGGTAAAATAACCTTTGCGTTTTTTTCCAAATGCTTCAAATGCTTTTTGTAACGATGAATAAATAAAAAATGGTAAAACATTTTTTAAATCTGCACTGGAAACACCAGGCAAATAACTGCATTTTGGTAATGAGGCAGAGATTTTATTGTTACAAAAATCCGTCATGCGTTGTGCCGGTGCAATAAAATTTCCGCCACCAGCAGTATATGCTTTTCTTTCTATTGTCTGTTGAAAATACATGTACAGTAATGGATGCATTTTTAAATTTTCTGGATTTTGAATTTCTGAATTTTCCTTTTTAAAATAACTTAATACATCCTTTTCTTCAACCTGTACAACCACACCGCTATTGGCAAAAGGATTATTTCTTTTACTCGGACTCCATCCGTTTACAACCAGTTCATCATTACCAGTTGCTGCCGGCGCAATAATGCCACCAGGACACATGCAAAAACTAAATACACCTTTGTTTTTAATTTGCTCAACAAAACTATAAGAAGCTGGTGGCAGGTATTCGCTTCGCGGATTACAATGATATTGAATTGAGTCAATCAAAGATTGAGGATGCTCAACACGTACACCAAGCGCAAAAGGTTTTTGTTCAATTTGAATTTTCTTCTCATGTAACAAGATAAAAATATCTCTTGCAGAATGCCCGGTTGCAAGTATGTATGCATCAGCATTAAAGCAATTTCCATCTTTAGTTATAACAGCATTGATTTCACTTTTATCAATTTTAAAATCAGTAACTTTTTTATCGAAGAAAAATTCACCGCCGCAATCTTCAATTTGTTTTCGCATAGCAGTTATAATATCTGGTAATTTATTCGTTCCAATATGTGGATGAGATTCGTACAAAATTTTTTCATCTGCACCAAACTGAACAAATAAATTAAGAATGCGATTAAGCTTACCACGCTTATTACTACGCGTGTATAATTTGCCATCGCTATAAGTGCCTGCACCGCCTTCACCAAAACAGTAATTGCTTTCTGTATTTATGATGCCTTGCTTATTTAAAATAGCAAGATCTCTTCTACGTGAACGCACATCTTTACCTCTTTCTAAAATAATTGGCTTAATTCCATTTTCAATTAACATTAACGCAGCGAATAAACCTGCAGAACCTGCACCAATTATAATAACTGAATGTTTTGCTTTGCTTACATTTTTAAAAAAAACCTTTTCAATCTTTTTTTTCTCAAATGGTTCATCAGTAAATGCAGTTAGTGAAATGTTAACCCAGATTTGTTTAGCGCGTGCATCATAATTTTTTTTATGTATCAAAAAGCCGTTGACCGCTGCTTCAGGCACAGCAAGCACTTTAGCAATTTGTTCAATTATTAATGCTTCACTTGCTGTGTCAGAAGGTGATAGTTTTAAAACTATATTTTTTTGCATTCGAAGCTCTATAAAAAAGGTATTTTAATAAGCAAAATCTTGTAACGATAGCTTAACAGTTATGCAGTAAACTTCTTGCGATATTTGCATTCTGTTATTTAATTAAATGGTTAACGAAATTAAGATTAACAGGTTTACAAAAATTTCTGGCATTTGATTTGAAATATAAGTTCTAAAATACGTAAGTAGTCAATTTTCTCATAAGCAGTTAGTTTTGGTTGCGGCCCCTGTTTCTACAGGGGCTTATTTTTTTATTATACTTTTGCTTTACGTTTTTTTAAAAGCCGGATTTTTAAAAAATTACTTATATAATAACCAATTATTGCTCCCACGCTATCTGCAATCATATCATAGTAATCAAAGTCTCTTTCAAAGGCAAAATATTTTTGTACATATTCCATTGCTACCCCATATAGGGCACAAATTATGGCGATAGAAATCATCAATTTTTTAGATGCAGTAAAATTTTTTATAAAAGGAAAACAAAACAAAAAAGTCATTCCCCCAAACAAACCTGCGTGTACCCATTTATCAAAATAGATCTCATCAAGAAAGCTAACCTGGGGAATATCAGGGCCTGGTAATACTAATAAAACAGTTGTAATTATAACCCATAAAATTGCAGGAATAAATAAGGTAATTTTAAGCTTCACGTTTTAAGGTCAAATGTAAAATAAAAAGAGCCGCTAGAAAGCGGCTCACCATTGTTCACCTTTAAAACTTTATATTTTAACTCTTTGGCATTAACACAGTATCAATAACATGTATTACGCCATTAGATTGATAAACATCTTTAATTGTTACTTTAGCTTTATTGCCACTTTCATCCATAACCATTAGATTATTACCTTTCATACTAAACATTAATTTACCACCTTGTACTGTTGTTGCAGTATAAGTTCCGCCATTTTTCTTTATCCAATCCATTAATGTTTTACTATCAATTTTACCAGATACAACATGGTAAGTAAGTACTGCTGTAAGCTGATTTTTATTTTCAGGTTTTAATAAATTATCAACTGCACCTTTAGGTAATTTATTAAATGCTTCATTAGTGGGTGCAAACACTGTAAATGGACCTGCGCCTTCTAATGTTTCAACTAAACCGGCAGCCTTTACTGCAGCTACTAACGTTGTGTGGTCTTTAGAATTTACTGCGTTCTCAATAATATTTTTTGATGGATACATTGCTGCACCGCCAACCATTACTGTTTTATCCTGTGCGCTAACAATACATGTACTTATGCATATTACCGCAATAAAAAGTGAAGTGAATTTGAATATCCTTTTCATGTTTTTTGTTTTTTGATTTAATTATTAATATGAATAGCTGTTTATTTATTGTTGGTACCAACTTTTTATTAAGCTTATTTCATAAATTGTTTCAATCATGTACGTTTTATAAACACTGATGGTTTTATTAATAAATTTTCGCAAAAAAAATCCCGCAATTAATTGCAGGATTTTAAAATGTTTTTAAAAATTTCTATGATACTTTGCCCATTACAGCCATAGCAGTTAATGTTGGAGTTTCGCTGCCACCTTGTTTTTCAAGCGTTATTGCAAATGCTTGTGCATCGGGTATAACTTTCATTTTACACAATCCGCTGCAAATATCAATTACACCTGCATTTACAGGCTTGCCATGTACAATTGCCCAAAGCTGATATTGTTTTCCTGAGGGAGTTTCTTTTAAATTATTTTTGAAAAAATAAACTTCTTTCGTTTGAGTATTCCAATAAACTGTGGCGAGATATGTTTTGTTTAATACGCCTTTTAGTTTTACCTCTTTAACATTAGGATCACGCATTATTCTAAAACTTTGGTCAAGATTTGCAACCCTATTTTTATATTCTTCATTATGATTCTGTAAAGATTGCACGCTTTGATTTATTTCATCAAGCCGTGTTTTATATGATGCATTATTTGCCTGCAATGTATTTCTTTCAATTAGCAGCGCTTCATATTTATCTGTTGAACTTTTAAAGGATGAATAGAAATAAAAATTAAGACTCGTACTTATAATAAGTAGCACAACTGCTGCTGCTGCAATATATCTTGATGCATTTATATTACGAACAGGAGCAAGTTTAATATTATCTGATACTACGGGTTTTACATTCTCTGAAGAACCAGAAAACAATATATTACTAATGTTTGATTTTATATGTGCCGGTGGTTGTATGATATCTTTGCTTATTTGATTCTCAAACAAAATTTCAACATTAAGAATTGCCTGTTTTATATCAGGATGCGTTTTTGCTAAAGCTTCAACTTCTACAGATTCTTCTGTAGTTGTAATGCCAAGCACGTAGCTCTCAATTATGCCGCTTTCTATGTAATTCTTAATATCCATTATTTTTTTAAAAATGCTCTTAAATTAATAAGCGCGCTTCTTAATCTTGTTTTCACGGTACCCAAAGGCATATCTAATAGTTTCGAAATTTCGTCTTGTGTATATCCCTGAAAGTAAGCAAGGTCGACCAATACTTTTTGTTCTTCTTTTAAATGCGTAATCAATTTGCGCAGTCCAATTTTATCTACATCAGTATTTACAGAGCCTGCTGCACTATATACGTTCTCTGTAAGCTCCTGGTTTTGTTTTTGTAAATGATAGCTTTTACTACGTAAAGTATCTATGCTGGCATTCCTGGAAATATTAATCATCCAGGTAAATAATCTTCCTTTATCAGAGTTATATTGTTCTATCTGCCGCCATATTTTTATAAATACTTCCTGCAAAACATCATTCGCCATTTCTTTATCCTGTAAAATAGAGACTATAGTTGTGTATAGCGCCGCAGAATAATTATCGTAGAGATAATTAAAAGAAGATTGTGTGCGTTGCTTAAGCAACACCACTAATTCAGCTTCATCATATCTCAATAACTCACTCATTTATATAAATATACTGCTAATTAACCAACCATTTTTTCATAAGCATCTGCACTTGCTAACACATTAACATCTTCTGGATTTACAATTTCAACTTTAACCATCCAGCCTTTATTGTAAGGATCGCTGTTTACCAATTCTGGATTAGAATTTAATGCTTTGTTTACTTCAATTATTTTTCCTGCAACAGGCATAAAAAGATCGCTTACTGTTTTTACGGCTTCAATTGTTCCGAACACTTCTTCTGCTGATAAATATTTATTAACAGCATTTATATCCACAAAAACAATATCACCCAATTCCTCCTGTGCAAAATCTGTTATACCAATTATTACAGTTTTATCATCAATCAGCTTCAGCCATTCATGGTCTTTGGTATATTTTAAATCATTAGGAAAATTCATATTGTAATTTTAAACGCAAATATTAATTAAACAATAAAACTGCCAATCTAATTTAACATGCGCATTTTCATTTTTATATTTTTCAAAGGACGATCATTTTGATCTTTTTCTGCAGCAGCAATTTTATCTGCCACATCAAGTCCTTTTATCACTTCACCAAACACTGTATAATTTTGATCGAGAAATGGTGTGCCACCTATTATTTTATAAATCTTTCGCTCTGCATCACTGTAATAAAAACCAGGATTGTTTTGTCTTATTGTACATTCAATCTGGTTTAAAAGCGTATCGTTACAGGGTTTGCCTTGCACAATATAAAATTGACAATCGCTGCTTGCTTTTTCCGGGTTATCTGTTCTGGCCATTGCCAATGCGCCTTTTTTATGCACCAGGTTGTTTCTGAATTCTGCCGGAATCATTTCTCCGGGTGCTTCGCCATTTCCTAACATTGCAGCGCTATCTGCATATTTACTTGTGGGATCACCGCCTTGTATCATAAATCCTTCGATTACGCGGTGAAATAAAAGACTGTCATAAAATCCCTGCTTTACAAGCTTAATAAAATTATCGCGATGTAAAGGCGTTGAATCATACAACTTAACAACGATCGTTCCTAAATCTGTTTTTATTTCAACAAGTTTTTCTTTAGATACTGGTGTTTTTTGTATAGGCTTTTTTACAACTTGCGTTTGTGCAATAAGCATATAACTGCAAAAAAGTATTATAGTAGTTAGTAATATTTTTCTCATAGCTAATTTTAAAATTCCTGTTGTTCAAAATAAAATAAAATATGATCTTTTAAAAGACTTTCCTGCTCTATAAGTGAAACCGCAGGCAACTCTTTTACTTGTTTAAAATGCGGCCAGCCATCTTTGTCTTTATCTGAAAATTCATAATAACCGCTTTCGCTTAAAAGTGTGCAAATAGCAACATGCATTAAATCCTGTTTTTGTTCCTTGGTAATTTTTTGTTTTATAAATCCTGTTTCCTGCATACCAATTAAAAATAAGATTGCTTCCATATCTGGCTTTTTTCCAAAGCGTTCGGCAAGCTTTGCTTCAAGATCCCACCATCGTTGCTGTAAGTCGTGTGCTGCAATCATGCGTGGCAAATATAGGAGTGTTGGTGCAAAGGTTATCTTTGTCGCAAACTTTTATATTTATGTTGCAGGTGGGTATTTTAAGGCAAAAAAAAGAATGGGTAAAAGAACGGCTGACTGTAAAAAATTTCAAGCAAACAGAATTAGTAGATGAAATAATTGCATTGGATGATGAGCGCAAAAAACTTCAGTCAGAATTCGATTTACTTCAATCTAAAATAAATGCTTCCAGTAAAGGTATTGGCCAACTGATGGCTTCCGAAAATAAGGAAGAAGCAGAAAAATTAAAATCTGCTGTTGGTGAATGGAAGAATTTGCTTGAGCCCATAAAACAAAAGGCAATTGGTATAGAAAAAAAATTGTTGGATACATTACCATTATTACCAAACCTGCCGTCTGAATTAGTGCCAAAAGGTTTTTCTGCAGAAGATAATTTAAATGTAAAAGAAGGCGGTAAAAAACCTTCACTTGCTGAAAATGCATTGCCGCACTGGGTGCTTACAAAAAAATATAAATTAATAGATTTTGAACTCGGGACAAAAATTACAGCCAGCGGCTTTCCTGTTTATACAGGTAATGGCGCAAAACTGCAGCGCGTCCTGATACAATATTTTTTAGATTATAATTCAAAAGCTGGTTACAAAGAAATTATTCCGCCGTTTATGGTGAACTCAGATAGTGCTTTTGCAACAGGACAATTACCTGATAAAGAAGGGCAAATGTATTTTGTAAATGAAGATGGATTTTACCTTATTCCAACATCTGAAGTGCCTGTTACAAATATATATCGTGATGTTATTTTAAAACAAGATGAACTGCCGGTTAAGATGACGGCTTATTCTCCGTGCTTTAGAAGAGAAGCCGGCAGTTATGGAAAAGATGTGCGTGGTTTAAACCGTTTGCATCAATTTGAAAAAGTAGAAATTATACAAATAGTGCAGGCTGAAAAAAGTTATGAAGTTTTAGATGCAATGGTAGCGCATGTTGAGCAATTAATTCAATCACTGGAACTGCCTTACCGCATTTTAAGATTATGCGGCGGAGATATGAGTTTTACGAGTGCGCTTACTTATGATTTTGAAGTGTACAGTGCTGCACAACAACGCTGGCTTGAAGTAAGCAGCGTAAGTAATTTTGAAAGCTATCAAACCAACCGCTTAAAATGCAGGTATAAAGATGACAATAATAAAATGCAATTAGCACATAGTCTTAACGGAAGCTCATTGGCGCTGCCAAGAATCTTGGCTTGTTTATTAGAAAATAATCAAACAGAAAATAATATTAAAATACCGAAAGTTTTACAGAATTATTTTGGAGCAGAACAGATTGATTAGTTTAACCGTATCAAAACTTTTGTGCCAACAGGAATTATGGTGTATAATTCTTCAACGTCTTTATTGCGCATGCTTATACAACCGTCAGTCCAGTTGCGAAAACGATCAACCTGAAAATCTTCGTGCGGCCATGTACCATGAATGCCAATGCCGCCACCAATTTTTGCACCTGAGGGAATTATGCCTTCATTTTTACGTTCAGTGAATTTATTGTAATCGTCTTTGGTGGGATAATCGAGCATCATAAAACGATCCCATTTCGGATGCATCTTTTTATCAACAATAGTAAAAGTTCCTTCAGGCGTTTTTTTATCACCAGCATATAATTTATCGCGCAGATCGCTATTGCCGAAAACTACCGGGTAAGTTACCAGCCAGCCGTTTGAATCAAACACACTCAATGCATATTTTGTTTTATCAATCACAATATAATATGATGAATCATACAACTGTTTTGAATGAAAAGAAGTGCATGAAAAAAAGATTATTAATATTGCAGCGGGCAACTTCCATTTATTCATTTACTGGGTTTAAAATATTATAACGATAAAGCGTTTTTATTGCGTGTGTTAAAGACAACCTTTTTTTATTAAGGTTTATTATAAGTAATTACAAAATATTCTTGTATGATTTAAGCCTATATTTATAATAATAGTAATGCAATATAAAAAAACAAAGCCCCGCTTTCGCAGAGCCTTGCAGACTGAACAGAAATTTTTTATTTTATTACCAGTTACTAAATCTTAACCCAACTGTGTAAGGATATTGTTTTACAACATCATTATCAAACATTGGTTTTATACTATAACTGCCATATAAATGCACAGGACCTAAACCAAGTTCTGCCACGTAAGCAAATAGCCATGGAGCAAGATTAAAATCGCCATGATCTTTAACTTTTCCGCGTTCATCACTTACTTGTTTTGTATGGCTGCCAATTCTGTAACCGGCACTAACACCTGCGCTTAAACTAAAACCGGAATGCCTGCGCGGTGTTGGATTTATATTAATCATAAAAGGCACAGTAGCATATCCAACGTATAATTTATTTTTTGAAAAATCTACGGTATCCTGAAAAATATAATCCGGGTTATTATTATAAGATATATTGTTTTTATAGCGAAAATTAAACATCTCCAATCCCAGCCCGTATTTTAAATTAAGTACTCTTTCTGCAACATTTAATTTTTGCATAAATAACCAAATGTTTACATTGGATGATTTGCCAGTTATCAGCTTCAGATCATCTTTTTGTAAACCAGAATGAACGAACGCTGTTGTTTGCGGCAAACTGTAATCTGTTTTATCATTATAGTTTGCAAAACCAAGATCTAAGATTAAATAATTGGTAGTAAAAGTTTTACGGCTGTTTGAACTTTGCCCTTGATATTCTCTTCTGCGCGGAATATTAATGATTGTATAATTATTACGCCTCGGTGGCATACTATCATAATTTGTATTGGCTTCCTTGTGATTTCTTATAATAATAAAGTTGCCTACCTGAACTGTATCACTGCCATTATTATTATTTGTTGTATCTGTTTGTGAAAAACTTACTACCGAATAAAGCATAATTATTCCTGCTAATAAAATTTGTTTCATGATATTATTTATTGATTCTTATTGTTGTTTCGTTTGTATTTCAAAATTGGCAACTTGTATTTTGCCATCTTCATTTGCGGAATTATCCTGTTTATTACCAAATAAGCGACCAGCTTTTTTAAACAGGTTTTTAACCTTGGTTTTATTTAAATCGAATGCACCAACGTGCAATGAATTTTTATCATCATTTGTATTTATTTCTTTATACGCCACATCATAAAGTTTGTAATCGCTTTTGTTATCGCCCGCAGTTTCATCATTGGTTTGTATTGCCGGCGTAACCGCTTTTTCCTGTATGTTTAACGGAACCGCTTCAATTGCCACATCATTATTTTCAATTACAGGTTTATGATTTGTTTTTACAATATTATTTTGTTCGATAGGATTGCGCACTATGTTATCTTGTTTTACTGAAGGCTTTTGTTCAGCAACATCAACTTCTTCTTTATTTTGTGTTGCCGGTAATTTTTTAATTATTTTCTTTTCAGCAATCTTATTTTGTGTTGATGATTGCGATTGTTGCGCAACAATTTGTTGTTGATTTATTATAATTTGATGAAGTGTATCAACCGGTTTCGCAAGGATTTGTTGTTTTGTTGCACTTTGTGTTGGATGCTTATCAGCAAGCGCAACTGTTGATGCAGGTTTTTGCATTAACCACCAGCCAATAGCACACACACCGATAAAAATTGCAGCAACAGCTAGCCGTAATGGCTTTAAATAAATTACCCTTCTTGTTTCTGTGCGGTATAAGTCTTTTTTATTATCATAAGTAATAATCTCCGGTATAAGTATCGTTTGTTTTAAGCCGGTAAATTCATTCTGCAATTTTGGATGTTGTAATACATACGTTTCAACTTCTTCGCGTTTTGCTGCGCTTAATTCATTATCTATATAGAGCAAAAAATATTCTTCGTAATTATGTTCGTTAATATTATTACCTTCTGTTCGTAATAATATTTCTTTATCATTAAAAACAATTTCTTCGGCTGCAGATTTCGTTTGCATCAGCATTTCAAACTCTATCATTAAATCTGCATTCTGCTGCACAAAATTTTCTACTGCAAGCTTTTCTTCTGCATTAAGCTCATTATCTGCATACAGTAAAAAATATTCTTCGTAATTGTGTCTGTTAACTTTCATTTTTTACAGTTTTAATCATATCACATTTTCAGGTTTTACCAGGTAATTGCGCAGGTTAAGTCTTGCGCGGTGTAAATAAACTTTTACCTGGCTTTCGTTCAATCCTGTAATCTGTCCAATCTCATCGTAACTGTAGCCTTCATAGTCTTTCAGCAATATCAAACTCTTTTGTGTTTCATTCAAAATATTTAAAGCATCCTGTAAACTTTTTTTAAGGTTTGATACCGGCTCGCTGTATGATCTTGTGTCTGCATTAAATTCATCTTTTAAAGTAATTCTTTTTATTTTTCTTATATGATCAATCATTTGATTATACGCAACTGTAAAAAGAAAAGATTTACATTTTTCCGCATTTACTGTTTCGCGGTTGCGCCATAACTTTTCAAAAGCAGTTTGTACAATATCTTTTGCATCTTCTTCATGCCTTATATTTTTCACAATAAAGCGAAACACATTATCAGCATATAAGTTCACGCAGTCATTGTAATCCCGTTCAGTCATAAATGCTTTTTAAAAAGCTGTAAAATTAAATTCAAAAAAAGTCAATTTATAGTGGTACGTGTATTAAGCTAAAAAGTTACAGTTAGTTATAATTTTTTTTGTTTGATAAATTTCAAAACAAATCCTCTGTATCGTTTATTACATTCGTGCTATGCAATTAATTGAAATTAACAATGCTGCAACAGCCAAAGATTTTATTAAGGTAAATGTGTTGATGAATAAAAACAATCCTAATTATATACGCCCGCTGAATAATGAAATAAATGATGTGTTTGATGCCACTAAGAATAAAAACTTTAAATACGGTGAAGCAAAGCGCTGGATTTTAAAAGATGATAATAATAAACTAATTGGCTGCATTGCTGCTTTTATTAATTCAAAATATGTAAATAAAGGAACTGATTTTAAAACAGGCGGCATTGGTTTTTTTGATTGTATAAATAATGATGCCGCAGCAAAAATTTTATTTGATGCTGCAAAAGATTGGTTGCAGCAAAAAGGAATGGATGCGATGGATGGTCCGATAAATTTTGTTGACCGTGATAAATGGTGGGGTTTAATGGTTGAGGGTTTTGAGAAACCGCCGCTTTATGGAATGTCTTACAATCCTCTATATTACCAAAAGTTGTTTGAAAATTATGGCTTTAAAAATTATTATAACCAGTATTATTATGAAAAAAGTGTAAAGGAAAAATTACAAGATAAATTTGAGGAGCGCTATAAAAAATTTAAAGCAAAGCCTGGTTATGAAGCACGCCACATTAAATTAAAAAACTTAGAAAAGCATGCTGAAGAATTTGCTACAGTTTATAATGCAGCGTGGGCGCAGCATGGCGAGGCGAAAGAAATATCAACCAAAGATGCCATGAAGCTTTTTAATAAAATGAAATTGGTAATTGATGAGCGTGTTATTTGGTTTGCATATTATAAAGAAGAACCTATTGCTATGTGGATTAATATTCCGGATTTAAACGAATACTTCAAACATTTTAATGGCAAGCTTGGATGGATAGAAAAGCTGCGTTTATTATGGATGAAGAAAAATAATAAATGCAGAATTTTTACAGGTATTGCTTTTGGCGTTGTTCCAAAATACCAGGCATTAGGTATAGATTCTTTTATGATCTATGAAGCGTCGATACCAATTCAAAGTTTAGATTGGTACGATAAATATGAAATGGGCTGGGCAGGCGACTGGAATCCAAAAATGATAAATATTTATAAAACACTTGGCTGGCAAAGCCGCCACATGATTACTTACCGATATATTTTTGATGAAAATAAAAACCCGTTTGAAAGACACCCGGTAATGGAATATAAATAGGCGCAGTCAGCGGTCAACAGAAAATAGCCGATGGAAAGAAAATCTATCCAATCGCCTGCTTTATATCTTCAATCAAATCATCTGCATCTTCAATACCAATACTTAATCTTATCAAAGAATCTTTCAAACCATTTTTTAGTCTTTCTTCTTTTGGAATAGAAGCATGTGTCATCGTTGCGGGATGATTAATTAAACTTTCCACACCACCCAAGCTTTCTGCTAATGCAATTATTTTAGTTGATGATACAACACGTTTTAATTCTTCTGCACTTTCATCTTTCAACTCAAAACTTATCATGCCGCCAAAATCGCGCATTTGCTTTTTTGCAATGGCATGATTAGGATGATCTTCAAAACCTGGCCAATAAACCTTTGCAACCTTAGAATGATTCCGCAAATAGTTTGCAATCTTCTCTCCGTTTTCGCAATGTCTCTGCATACGCACATGTAAAGTTTTTATTCCACGCAAAACCAAAAAACAATCCATAGGTCCTGGCACAGCACCACTGCTTTTCTGAATAAAATGTAAATCTTCGCGCAGTTTTTTATCATTCATTACAAGACAACCTTGTATTACATCACTATGTCCGCCTAAATATTTTGTTGATGAATGCATTACAATGTCTGCACCAAGATCCAAAGGGTTTTGTAAATATGGCGATGCAAAAGTGTTATCAACACAAACCATAATATTTTTTTGTTTCGCAAGCGCGCAGGCAGCGGCAATATCAACAATATTCATTAAGGGATTTGTTGGTGTTTCAAGCCAGATAAGTTTTGTGTTTGCGTTTATTTTATCCTGGATATTTTTTGTTTCCGTCATGTTTACATAATGAAACTTAACACCAAACTTTTCAAATATTTTTGAAAATAAACGAAATGTTCCTCCGTACATATCATTAGATGCAACCACTTCATCATTAGGTTTTAATAACTTTATTACAGCATCTGTTGCAGCAACACCACTGCTGAATATTAAACCAAATTTTCCATTCTCAATTTCAGCGCATGCTTTTTCCAATGCAGTGCGTGTAGGATTTCCGGCACGTGAATAATCATAACCTTTATGCACTTCAGGTGACGATTGAACATAGGTTGATGTTTGATATATCGGTGTCATAATTGCGCCGGTTGAAGGATCTGGTTCTGAGCCAGCATGAACGCATTTTGTACCTCCGGAATTTTTATAGTCAGTCATATTAATTATCTGTTTAAAATTTCAACAAAAATATTGGTTCAATTATAAATGCCATCACAAAGTACTTTCAGAGATTTATAATAAACTAAAGCCTTAAAAGAAAGTATTTAAATACCACTAAAAAATAATTGTCGGAGGTTTGTTTGATGAATTAATGAAAGCTGCTATTAATCTTAAAAATAATTACTTTAGTTGTACTGAAACAACTATATGGCAATCATAACAACAACAAGGTATAGCACTCCTTATACTGATTATATACAACAAGCCTACCACATAAGAGGAAGCGTTATTAACAGTGTAGCGGAAATGGAAATTGAATTAGATGATTATATATGTGAGCATTTTTGCGCTTCTAAAAACAAAAAAGAACGAATTAAAAGAGGTTATAATAGCCACAAAACATATTACTTTTTCGGCTAAAGCAGACATAATTCGATGCTTATTAGAAAGGCGTCAAGACGTAACCAAACAAGAAGCAAAGAAAATTCATACTACTTTAATTGAAAGGATAGGGAACAAAAGGAATATGGTTGCTCACTATGCTTTAGATAATTCAATGACAGCCATAAATCGATTTGAACAAGAGAATGGCACTATATCTTTATTAAAATACTCAAACATTAAAACAGTACAACTATTTACTAAAAAAGATTTCACAGATTTATTAAGTTTAATTTTAGCTGTACGACATTTTTTTATAAAATTCAAAAGCGATAGATTTCAGAAAGATTCAAACTGGCACATCCCTCTCTTAAATTTTAGCCTGTACAAACTACAAAAAAGTCGTCAAGAGATATGCACCTATTTTAAATTAAATGTGTTGAAGCAAATAAAGGCTTTACCTACTTAGTACCTTTAATGTATGTTGATGCCTTTCATCAGTCGATTAACACAACTTAACAGATACGCTATATGATGCTTTAAAAAATACAGGTATTTGTTTCAATGGTAAAATTTCCGGTTTTGTACCATCATTTATATGGTTCGGTAACATAGATAAATACTCATTACAATTTATTAATTCACTTTAACAAACCAGTGCTGTATAAACGCTTGACTTACCCCTGTTTGCACACATAATTTCATGCATTCAAAAAACAATAAAAACAAGTGTTATGAAAAAGATTATTTTTTATGCCGCCTTTATGCTGATAGTATCTTCAGTTGCTGCAGCACCAACTTCAAAAATTATAAAATCATTTAATGAAACATTTCCAAACGCAAGCAACATAAAATGGAGCGATGATAAGCAGGGTTATTTTGTAAGCTTTAGTCAAAATGGAAATTTTGAAAAAGTGCTCTATAATAAAACAGGAAATTTTGTTTGCTCATGGAAATATAATGATGGTAAAGAACTTTCAACACCGATTGTTATGACATTGAAAAAAAATTATAAAGACTGCGAAATTACCGGCGTTACAGAATTTGCTACAGAACAAAACGTTACTTACGAAGTTAAACTTACCAATAGCATAAACTGGTATTCAGTAAAGGTTTCAGCCGATGGTAAAATTATAGATGCGAATAAATTCAATAATTAAAAATCAACTTAAGGCAAGTTTTAATTATTGTTATAATAATCGTAAGCAAACTTTTTTAAAGCAGGAAAAAAAGAATTATAACATTGCAACAGCTCTGCATAATTATTTTTAAAACATTCAAAAGCAGCAGTGCTGTTATCTAAATATTTTGCGCGGTGTACCAAACCCGCAAAACTTTTTTCTGCTCCGTTGAATGTTCTGTAATTATAAAGCCAGTTATCCTCTTTCATATATGGAAGCATGCGGGCAAAATTTTCAGGAAGCAGTGCTTCATAATCTGATAACATTTTATAAGTAGATAAAGAAAAATTTAAAAGACTTTCATTTATAAATTCATTTTTATCGCGGGCAAGAAAATGATCATAAGCAACATCTACAAAAGCGCCGGCATATAAACCAACTGCAGGTTTAAAAAATGTTTTCGCTTTTTTTGTTGATTCATGTGTATCTGTAAAGTCATCAATTTTGCGATGAAGTTTTATACCTTTTTGAATGCGTTCATCAAAATCAAATTGTTTTTTGCCTTTTACAAAATCACTTATCATGTTGCCCACTAAAATTTCAGGATCATTAAAAGAAAGATATGCGTGGGCGAGAAAATTCATGTTATAAGTACGAGACACGAAGTACGAACGTTGAGCCAAAGTCTAGCAAATGGATGGGCGCATCGTCTCAAAGCTTCTTTTATTTTACATTCCTGTTTAACCAATCAGTTACTGTTTGCAATGCAACAGGTGCAATAGTTTCTTCCAATTCGCCATACTCCTGCACAGTACATTTTTTACAATTTTGAAACAAATGATTTAAGCCTGGTAATTCTTTTGTTTCGTAATTTTTTGTTTTGCCTTGTTTAAGATCTGCTTCTACTGCAGGCAGATTTTGCTGCGCAACAATCTGAATATCTTTATCACCGTTTAATGCAAGCACTTTTACTCTTTTTAAATCAGTAAGATAAGGCTGCGGATCAAACTGTATAAAATATTTATACCAGGGATTTGCAACTGCAGCAACCATCGTTTTTGCATATTGCTCATTATCATTTTGCGAATTGAAGCCAAGCTGATGCAATGTTGTTGAATCAGTTTTAGTATACCAGTCATTTACAATTTGTAAAGTATTTGTTCTTGCCGTTGTTGTATCAGGTGCATTTACTATTGCCATAATAACCTGCCTGTAAACAGGTTTAAAGTTTTCTACAGCTGCGGCAGGCACACCAACTGATTTTAAAACAGCAGCATTTTGTTCTGCCATCAGGTCAATTATTTTTACACCGGGCGCTGCAAGCAATACAATAAAATTAACATCTTTTCTTTGCGAGGCAACAACAGGCGCAATCATTGCGCCTTCGCTATGACCAAGCAGTCCAAGTTTTTTATCATTTATTTCAGGTCTTGATTTAAGATAATCAAAAGAAGCATTTACATCTTTTACAAAATCTGCAGTAGTTGATGTACTGAAATCTCCGGTGCTACTGCCAACACCTCTGTCATCAACGCGCAATACAACAAAACCATCTCTTGTTAATGCGTCTGCAATAACTGCAAATGGTTTATGATAAAAAATTGTTTCATCACGATCCTGCGGACCAGAACCTGTTATTAACAACACTGCAGGAAAAGGTCCATTGCCTTGCGGAATAGTTATCGTAGCGCCATATTGCAAATTATTTCCATTATAAACAATGTCTTCGCTTTTATAAGGAAATGGCGGCTTTGGTGTTTGCGGACGAATAATATTTTTTGCTGTAAATGGAATATCAGAACGATGAAGATCGAGCGGCATATTTGCGCCTTGTGTAAAAGTGCCGCTTAGTGTTGAATCATTCAGCAATGTTCCGGTATAGTTTACTTTTAATTTATTGATTGTAAAATTTAATGTTTCTTTTCCATCAACATTTGCTACTTCAACCTTATCGCATTTTATGCCGGTTACACTTTGATCCGGACTATCAAGCGTTCCTTCATATAAACCAGTTGGCGATTTGGTAACGTGCATCACAAGATGCAGTTCTCCTGCAACCTTAAGTGTTCCGTTCCATATACCTGTAAAATTTGATTGTGCATTTAAAAAGTTATATGCAAGCATCAGCATTATCAAAATAAATTTATTTTTCATGCTTAGCTATTAATGTTTAAAGATTGCAGTGATTGATTAATACGATTGAAAATTTCCTCATCATTTAATGCTTCAGGTGTAAACTTTTTACCAATAACTGTTTCGTATAATTCAATATATCGTTGCGAAATAGTATTTATCCATTCATCACCCATTTCAGGTACACACTGCCCTTCCTTACCCATAAAATTATTTTCAATCAGCCATTCCCGTACAAACTCTTTGCTTAGCTGTTTTTGTCTTTTACCATTGCGTTGTCTTTCTTCAAAACCTTCGGCATAAAAATATCGTGAGCTGTCCGGCGTATGAATTTCATCCATTAAAAAAATTTCCTCATTCAATTTACCAAATTCATATTTTGTATCTGCGAGTATCAATCCATGCCTGGCAGCAATTTCTTTTCCTTTTTCAAATAACTGCAATGCATAATTGCTTAATACTTTCCATTCTTTTTCTGTAGCAAGATTTTTTACAATAATTTCTTCAGGGCTTATATCTTCATCATGTCCTGCTTCTGCTTTTGTGCTGGGTGTTATTATAGGTGATGGAAAAAAATCATTTTCTTTCAATCCATCCGGCATTTGTGCGCCGCATAAAATTCTTTCACCACTTTTATATGTGCGCCATGCATGACCTACAAGATTTCCCCGCACAACCATTTCAATTTTAAAAGGGATACATTTTTTACCAATGGAAACATTTGGTGCAGGTACATCGATAAGCCAGTTTTTACAAATACCTTTTGTGGCATTCAACATATATGCAGCAATCTGGTTTAATACCTGCCCTTTATATGGAATTTCTTTGGGAAGTATTACATCAAAAGCTGAGATTCGGTTGCTGGCAATCATAACAAGTACATCATTATTAATAGTATAAACGTCACGCACTTTTCCCTTATAAAATGCTGATTGATTTGCAAACGCGAACGGCTGTTTCATGTATGATTTTTTTATTCTCCTGTAATTTTCTGATTATTAAAAACTGATTAATTGATTGATGATTGAATTTTATTATGATCATCCAATTTCTCTTCAAATAGAAAATTGTATTTCCATTTACAAAGCGCAAACGTACAAGAGTAAAATGACGCTTACAACATCTTTTGAAAAATTACGTTTAAGCGTAAAATAATTGTTCACACCAACTGACTATTATTTTTTTAAATATAGATTTATAATATTTATATTGCTTAGTGTAAAATTAATCTTATGAGAAATACCCCGATTGTGTTGCTATGCATGTGTAGTTGCTTTTTAGCAATAAATAAAATTCATGCACAGCAAAATTTTTCTGTAACCGGTAACATTAAAAATAGTCAAACAAAAGAAAATTTGTCTGCCGTTTCCATTATTATTAAAGGCAGCACTACCGGAACCTACACAAATGAAAAAGGTGATTTTAAAATAGCTACGAATCAAAAACCTCCTTTTACAATTATTATAACTTCTATTGGCTATAGTGATAAAGAAATAAATGTTGAAAGCGAAAATCAAACAATAACTGCAGAACTTGAGCCATCTTATGCTTTAGGCCGTGAAATTGTTGTAGCAGCTTCACGATTACCACAACGTATTCTTGAAGCGCCTGTAACAATTGATCGTATAAGTGCAAATGCTATACGCAATGCGCCTGGCCCAAACTATTATGATGCATTAGCTAATATAAAGGGTGTTGATGTTGTAAGTTCAAGCCTTACATTTAAAACAATTTCTACACGTGGTTTTAATGGCAGTGGTAATTTACGTTTTAATCAATTGGTTGATGGAATGGATAACTCTGCTCCTGCGCTTAATTTTTCTGTAGGAAATGTAATTGGACTTACCGATCTCGATGTAGATAATATGGAATTGCTTTCAGGCGCTTCCTCCGCGTTATATGGTTCCGGTGGAATGAACGGAACACTTCTTATAAACAGTAAAGATCCTTTTAAATACCAGGGATTTAGTATTGAAGTAAAAGAAGGCATTATGCATGTTAATGATTATCGGCATGGTGTATCGCCATATCATGATTTTGCGTTCAGATGGGGTAAAAAAATTTCAGACAAATTTGCTTTTAAAATAGGCGCTGAATATATACGGGCAAACGATTGGCAGGCAGATGATAGCACAGATCTTGAGCGAAATAATGTGATTAGCAATATTAAAACCGGGGCTAATAATACCAGAACCACTGATGCTAATTATGATGGAGTAAATGTATATGGAGATGAAGTAAGTGCAGGCATGCAAGGAGTTGCAGGAGCAGGGGTTTTCGGACCCTCAAATACCAGTTTACCTTTAGTAGAACATGGATTAGGAATTGATCCCGCTACACCATCTTACGCATTAACCCCAACTCAACAACAGGAAATACTTACCTATTATTCACAACAGAGTCCCTCTACTTATGGGCCATTACCTGTTTTTAGTGCCGGTATTTTAGGTGGTAAATATTTAAATCCAGACGGTTCTCCTATAAAAGTTAGCCGTACAGGATATAATGAAAAAGACCTTGTTGACTATAAAGCTTACGACTTTAAAATTTCAGGTGGCCTATATTATAAGGTTAGCAATAATACTGAAGCTTCTTTAACAGCAAATTGGGGGCAGGGAACATCTGTTTATACAGGTGCTGACAGATATTCATTAAAAAATTTCCGCATTGGGCAATACAGACTTGAATTTAAAAGCCCAATATGGTTTTTAAGAGCATACACAACACAAGAAAATTCTGGTGATTCTTATGCAACAACACTTACTGGCATAACAATAAATAGAGCATGGAAAGATGACCCTACGTGGTTTGCAACATATGCAGCAAATTATGCAGGTGTGTTATTAACCCCAGGAGGAACTCCCGATTTGGCTAATACAACAGCACGAGCAGCAGCTGATCAGGAAAGATATTTACCGGGAACAACACAATACAATGATGCATTTAATAAATCAGTAACAACACCTATAAGTGATTCGGCTGGCTCTCAATTTGCAGATAAATCAAGTCTTTATCAATTTGAAGGACAATATAATTTTTCACAATATGTAAAGGTGGTTGATGTATTGGTTGGCGCAGATTACCGGTTGTATCGTCTTAATTCTAATAACACTATTTTCTATGAACCAGACGGTCCAATCAAGATTAGTGAATATGGTGCTTATGTGCAATTACAAAAATCATTATTAAATAATGTTTTGAAGCTAAGCGCTTCTGGTAGATATGATAAAAGTGAAAATTTTAAAGGACGCTTTACACCAAGAGCAACCGCAACTATTAAAGTGACAAAAGATAATAATATCAGATTATCGTATCAACAGGCATATCGTTTTCCAAACAACCAGGATCAATATATTAATCTATTTACTCCTGGAAGTGTTTTGATAGGATGTTTACCTGAATTTAATACGCTATATCATTTTGACACAGATCCAGTTTATACTGCTGAAAGCGTTGCATCTTACCAATCCTCTCCGGATCCTACAAAACTGGTAAAAGCAACTTTTGCACAAGCTAAGCCAGAAACAATGTCTTCTTATGAAATCGGCTATCGAGGCGTTGTCAATACAAAACTGTTAATAGATGCTTACTACTATTATAGTAAGTATAAAAACTTTATTGGTCGTGAAGCAGTAGCCCGAGGAATTAGTGGTGACCCAAACACCTCTCTGCTAGAATTAACGAGCCCTTTCACAACTACAAATTATTCTTTTGTTGTTAACAGCCCAAATCCTGTTAAAGCTAATGGCTGGGGTATTGGTGCAGAATATCGACTTGGTAAAGGGTATACAGTTTCCGGAAATGTTTCTGGTGATCAATTAACCGGCGTGCATGATAATTTTATTACTTTTTTTAATACACCAAAAACACGTTTTAATATTGGCTTATCCAATTCAAATTTGAGCAATGGTTTAGGATTTAATCTGATTTATAAATGGCAGGATAAAACAAATTGGGAAGGCACATTTGGTTCCGGCGAAATACCATCTTTCAGTACGCTTGATGCGCAAATCAGTTATCATTTCACCAAACAAAAAGTACTTATTAAATTGGGTGGCACCAATATTACCAATCATTATTACCGCAATGCTTTTGGTAATCCTTACATCGGCGCTTTATATTATGTAAGTATGGGTTACGATATATTCTAATTCAAATCAAAAAATATATAAGCCTCTTCATGGAGGCTTTTTTTATTCAATTACTTTTTCAATGTGTGTAAGCCTGCCATCTGTACTCATACCTTCTAATATTACGCGAAAACTTTTTGTTATGTCATTATTATAAAAATGAATTCTTACAGAATGGTTTTCTTTATTAGTTAATATCATCGGGTTCCAATATAATGATGTTCTTAAATCGGCTTCGTCATTCCTGCTATCGAAGGTTGCATAATTGGGTGAATAAAATTCTTTTTGCGTGGTATAACCTATAAGTATTTTATATGGAAGTCCTTTACTTTTTGTCTGTACTTCATCGCCACCTTTACGCCCATATATTGCAATGGCGCCACTGGCGCCGCCGCCTATTGCACCTACAAAAGGCGGGCGAAAAACTTTTATATACGCAATGTCGGATATATTAAGTGTTGCAAGGTAATCGGCATCAACGGGTGATTCGTTATAAAAAAAAGAAGGTGTGCCACCACGCCAGCTTACAGAAGGTGTGCCGCCGCCTGAAGCATTAGAAATATTTAACCCTGCAACTTTACTTTGCAAATAAGTAAATACAGTTTGCGCGCTTTTACCAAAGGGATCATCCAATACATCAAACTGATAAGCATCTCCGCTGCTAAAAAGCGGCGATGTATATTTTTCGTCAAGTAGTTGCTCCGGGCTTTTTACTTTGGTAGTTACCGTTACATCTGCCAACGTTGTGCCTTGTTGCATTTTGAATAATCTTTCCTGTTCTTCAGCCAGCCTGCGCCTGTAGTTTTCTGTTGCTGTATCTGTAAACGAAACTGAATTAATTGTATCTGTGCCCGAAATTTTATTAGCCGGTAAACTTGTATTAAAAGTAACTGCTGCTGAACTTGAAAGGTTTTGATTTCCGGCAACTTTATAATAAACTTTCGTTGTATCAAATAATATAACAGAAGGTAAAGAAAATGTTGCATCGCTGCTTATAGGTGCCTGTTCTACTTTTCGCGTAGTATCTTTTTTATTATCACTCATCAATAATATAAATGCACCCTGACGTAAATCTGTTTCTGATGCGCCAAATACTTTTCCTGTAAACGATAAATAATCTGTATCGTTCTGATATTTTATTACCGGCATTTTATTATTAACCACATCCTGCCAGCTTATGCGCCTCCAGCCATTCGTTAGCATTACAAGATCAAGTTGCTGCTGCAACGTATCGCTGTTGTTTTTAAAATAATATGCAGGATGATAAATTGTTCCTTTAAGATCTGCCGTTAATAACAATCTTGAAATAATATCGTCGCTGCTGTCAATGCCAATGCCGGCATCAGTTATTGAAACAGAAAGATTAGCATTAATTGTATCCGGCACATCTATTACAAGTGTGTTGGGTTTTCTTTTATCTAAACCTAAATCTGCAAAACCTACTTCGGGTTCAAAGTGATAATCATTGTTATTAATAAACGTTACGCGTTCCGCAAAAGCAACCCAGTTCGAATCAAACAGTGTTATTTGTAAAATGCCCGAAGGTAAACTGCTGGTAGGTATTGAGCCACCAGTTAAAATATTATTCTGTAAATCAGCAGCTGCAAAATATACAAGGTGCTGCTGCATGGTTGCTGCTATAAATATTTTTTTAAAGTTATCAGGTGCATTTTCAGAACGTTGAATTTTAAAGCCGCGTGATTTATTTTCCCAGGCTATCTGCAGTGTAGCGCCTGATTGTTTTACTGCCGGTAAACTTGTTTGATAATTATTTTGTGCATCTTTCCATTTTGCCAAATAGGTTTCACCTGCTTTTGGTTCAAGCATAAATGCACCTATTCCATCGCGTTGCGTTTTAAACTGTGCAACCTGTTCTCCGCTTTTATTAACAATAATCCCCTGTACAATTGCAGGTTTTCCGTCTGTAGCCAGTGTTTTAAATGCAATTTTGCTTTCAATGCCTTCAACTAAATCTCCGCCTTCAGGCAAGAATTTTATATATGTTTTTATAGTTGTGTTATTAGCTTTTAATAAAGGCTTGCTTTGTATTATTTGTATTGACTTTCTGTATAAAAATGTAGAATCGAAATTCAGCATCCAGTGCGTGTAAGCTTTTACATAAACAGCTCTTGCATTATATTCCAGCGGTAAACTATAATCTCCGCTGGCAGATGATTGATACACTGCCTGCACACAATGTTTCAGCAGTTTGCCTGATGCATCAATAAAATCAATGTACAAAGTTTTACTTATGTCATCTGTATTGGCGCCTTCCATAAGATAGGCTTTAAACCAAATTGTTTCGCCGGGCGCATAAGAAGCTTTATCGTAATGCAAATAAATTTTTTCCTGCGGAAAATTATCAGCCAAAGTGTTAATTGAATTCTTAACTGTATTCAGGTTTATTGTTTGTGCAACCAGCACAGATGCAGTTATAAAAAACAGTAGTACAAAAAATAAACGCATAAAAATTTTCAACTTCATTTGCAATTCTATTTAAAAAAATATTTTCAACTGTTCTATATATTTATCTTAACAGTTCATCAACAAAAAATTTACCTTACAAATTTTGTAAAGTATGAATATTAGCTGGCACTGTAAAGCTTTTAAAAATCTCACGCCGCATGAACTTTACCAGGTTATAAGATTGCGCAACGAAGTTTTTGTGGTTGAACAAAATTGTGTTTTCCAGGATGCAGATAATAAAGATCAAAATTGTTTACACCTGATGGGTTGGATAGATGATAACCTCGCTGCATATACACGTCTTTCGCCGCAAGGTTATATTTATAAAGAAGTTTCTATTGGACGTGTAGTAACATCGCCTGCATTTAGAAATAAAGGTTTAGGTTATGAACTAATGAAAAAATCTATTGAGCAATGCAAAGAAATTTTTGGCGATACTGCAATTAAAATAGGTGCGCAGTATCATTTAAAAAAATTCTATGGTTCGTTTGGGTTCAAGCAAATAAGTGGTATTTATCTGGAAGATGGAATTGAACATATTTATATGCTGTTATCCTAAATTAAAATTCAACAATGAGCTATCAACAACGCGCAATATTTTTATTTATACTGATAGCATTTGCCGGATGTAAATTATCTGAGAACAATGTTTCAATTGTTGACACCACAAAGCAGGAATGGCTTTTACCGTTTTCAAAACTTGATGCTGTAAATCCTGTAATGAAGCCGGGCAATTTAAAATTCTTTTGTCCTGTTCAGCAGAAAGAAATTATGTGGGAAGAGAAGAATGTTTATAATCCTGCGGTTACAATTAGAAATGATACAATGATTATATTGTACAGAGCGCAGGATAGTGCAGGTTGTTCAAGAATTGGGCTTGCGAAAAGTACGGATGGAATTCATTTTGTAAGAAATGCTTCGCCTGTTTTATATCCGGATAATGATGCATACAAAAAATATGAATGGCCCGGCGGCTGTGAAGATCCGCGACTTGTGCAGGATAGTGCAGGCATTTATTATTTAACTTATACAGCTTATGATGGCGAAGCAGCACGACTAATGATAGCCACTTCAAAAGATTTATATCATTGGCAAAAAAAAGGTGTTGTTTTTAATAATGCGCGTTATAAAAATATTTGGTCTAAATCAGGTTCAATCGTTTCAATTTATACTGATGGAAAAGCTATTGCTGTAAAAATTAATAATAAATATTGGATGTATTGGGGCGATAAATATATCTGGCTGGCAACATCAACAGATCTTATACACTGGATGCCAGTTGAAACAGCAAGCAATGAAAATAAAGGTTATGATTCCGTTTATTCAGAAAATAATATTTCAGCTTTAAAAATTGCAATACCTACGCGCAAAAATAAATTTGATTGTGATTTGGTAGAAAGCGGGCCGCCTGCAATGCTTACAGAAAATGGCATCTTACTTATTTACAACAGTAGAAATATTCCTGGCATTGGTGATAGCAGTTTGCCTTTTGGAACGTACACTGTTTCGCAGGTTTTGCTGAGTAAAAATGAGCCTTCAAAACTTATAAAAAGAATGAACACCTATTTTTTAAAACCGCAACAGCCTTATGAATTTAATGGCGAAGTAAATAATGTTTGTTTTGCAGAAGCTTTGGCGTATTATAAAAATAAATGGTGGTTATACTATGGAACAGCGGATTCAAAAATTGCAGTGGCTGTAAAAAATAAATAAATTAATATGCGCCTTTCAATTAAGATAAAAGAAGATGATATTTTTTCTGTAATTAGTCTAAAGGATGAATTACAAAAAACAGAAGCGGTTATTTATACTTTCGGTGGTTTGCTAAATAATTTTACTATCGAAGGCAAGCAAAATATTATTGATGGCTTTAATTCCTGCAGCGATGCTAAAGAAAATATTACCAACGGATTTAAAAGCTGCAAGCTTAGTCCGTTTGTGTGCAGAATAAATAAAGGTGAGTTTTCTTTTCAGCAAGAAAAATATAAAACCGGAAAATTTTTTTTAGATGAAGAAGCTATTCACGGATTATTGTTCGATGAAGTTTTCACGATTATTGATGCCGGTGCTGATGATGAAAAAGCTTTTGTTACACTTGAACATTTATATTCAAAAAAAAATGAAGGATTTCCTTTTGAATTTTCCTGTACAATTACCTTCCAGCTTGAAGAAAAAAATAAACTTTCAATTACAACGGTTATCACTAATAAAGCAAATAAAGAAATGCCTTTGTGTGATGGCTGGCATCCATATTTCACTTTTAATCAAACTATAAATAATTTATTGTTTAAAATAAATGCAGATAAAATTTTAGCGTTTGATGAAAGACTTTTACCGACGGGGGAAATTTTATCATTCAACAATTTTCAAACACCTGAAAAATTAAATGATACATTTTTTGATAATTGTTTCATACTGAAAAACAATTCAGAACCTGCTTGCATTATTACCGATACAAAAAATAAATTACAGTTGAGTATTTCACCATATCAATCATATCCGTATTTGCAGGTTTATACGCCGCCGCACCGTAATAGTATTGCAATAGAAAATTTAAGCGCAGCACCGGATGCTTTCAATAACAAAACAGATTTGATAATTTTAAACCCCGGAGAAAGTAAAACGTTTACAACAACTTTTCAGGCAGAATATTTTTAAGCCGATGTGCAGGCAATTACACTTATTTCAACATTTACATCTTTTGGCAAACCCTTTACGGCAACTGTTTCCCGTGCAGGAAAATCGCTATTAAAATAACTGCCATAAATTTCATTTACTTCACCAAATAAACTCATATCACTTAAAAAAATTGTTGTTTTTACTACGTGTTGAAATGTAAGATTGGCTTCGCATAATATAGCTTCAAGATTTTTCATAACACGATGCGTTTCTTCTTTTACACTTGTTTTTATAATATCATTTGTAATAGGATCAATTGCAACCTGCCCGCTGATAAATAAAAAATCTCCTGCTTTTATTGCCTGGCTATAAGGTCCGATTGGTGCAGGCGCTTTTTCAGTTTTAATTATCTGCTTCATAAATTTCTATTATTAAGTAAAGCAAGATGCATTTTTTCCTTCAACCTTACAACCTATTTTTGTAATCAAGATTTATATAATGCATATTGTTATTCGCGCAACAGATGAACAAAAAAAAGAGTTATTGCAAAAAGGTTTTGATAAAACCGTAAGCGTAGAATGGCTTGCAGAAAATGAAAAATTTAAACACACCGCAGATGTATTTTTTGATCTTGCATTTAATGATGCAAACGTTAATACAAATAATTTTATAAATGATATAATCGTTTTTGCGAATGCAGTAAGTTGTACCTGTAAAGAAATCAACAAAAAAAATTATGTGCGCATAAATGCATGGCCGGGATTTTTAAACCGTTCAGTTATTGAATTATCTGCGTGCGATGAAAATTATAAACAAAAAGTAGCTTCAATCTTTAATGCACTTAAATGGCAATTTGTTTTTGTGCCGGATAATTATGGTTTTATTGCTGCACGCATTATTGCCATGATAATAAATGAGGCTCATTATGCATTGCAGGAAAATGTAAGTACCAAAGAACAAATTGATATTGCCATGAAACTCGGCACAAATTATCCTTACGGACCTTTTGAATGGAGTGAAAAAATTGGTATAAAAAAAATTAATCTGTTGCTTAAAAAATTATCAGCACAAAATAAACGCTACACCATTGCCGGTTTATTGCAAACATCAATATAAAAAATTTAATTGCCTTTAATACTAATTATAGATAGTGCTTTTGAAGAATGTTTTGTTGCACTTAGCAATAATGAGGAAGTTATTGCTCATGAAAAAAGTGTTGTACAAAAAGATCATGCTTCGTTTGTGCAACCTGCAATAAAAAAAATTTGTAACGATGCATTAATTAACTTATCATCAATTGATGCAGTTGCTGTTGTAAACGGACCCGGAAGTTATACTGGATTAAGAGTTGGTTTAGCATCAGCAAAAGGTATTTGTTATGTGTTAAACAAACCTCTGATACTTTTAAATACACTTGATGTGCTTGCCTTTGCGTTGCAACAAAATGTTAACGCGCAACAAAATATTTTATTTTGCCCAATGATTGATGCACGAAGAATGGAAGTGTTTACAGCCTTATACTCCGGCAAATTAATGCGGTTAAACGATTATGCATCTATTATACTGGATGATACTTTTCTCAGCAGCGAAAAAGATAAACATACAATAGTTGCAGGTGGAAATGGAAGTATAAAATTGAAGAACATGGTAAGTTTTAAGAATATTATTTACGGAGTATTAAATTATAATCTCACTCATGTTTTAGCAAATGCTTATCAGGCATATAAATCTCAAAATTTTGCTAACCTGGCTTATAGTGAGCCTTTTTATATAAAGCCTGCTTATATAAGATAAACTTCAAGGGCACAGTTATTGTTTTATGGCAGTATTAATATTTGAGTGAGAGGAATTGTTATGAATAATATTCAATCAGGTGCGCTATACAACCAGGAAAATAATGAAACTATACAGATAGATTTCATTCGCTTGAAAAAAGCCGCAATGATTTTACGCGCATTAAACCATAAATTAAGGCAGCAATTGTTACATCTTTTAGACGAGCATAAAAAGGTTACTGTAACAGAAATTTATGTTAAGTTAAGGCTTGAGCAATCGGTTGTATCGCAACATCTCGCAATTATGCGCCGCGCAGGTGTAGTTTCCACAAAACGTGAAGGGAAATTTATTTACTATTCTGTCAATTACAACCGCATAAAAGAAATTAGTGCATTTGTAGAACAATTGTTCAGTTAAACTTAAAGTATAAATCGTGCGGCAAGTGTAGCTTTGTATAAATTGATTTATGCATATTCAGCAACTATATACAAATTGCCTTAGCGAAGCAGCATATTACATTGAAAGTAATGGCGAAGCAGCCATTATTGATCCACTACGTGATATTGACGAATACCTTTCGCTTGCCCAAAAAAGAAATACCAAAATCAAATTTATTTTTGAAACGCATTTTCACGCAGATTTTGTAAGCGGACATATTGATCTTAGCAAGGCAACAGGCGCGCCAATTATATATGGACCGCAAACACAAACATCATTTCCTGTGTATGTTTCAAAAGATGATGAAGAATTTAAGTTGGGTGATGTAACAATAAAAGTTTTACATACGCCCGGTCATACATTAGAAAGTTCCTGTTATTTATTAAAAGATGAAGCAGGAAAAGATTATGCAATATTTACGGGCGATACTTTATTTGTTGGCGATGTAGGACGACCTGATCTTTCTCAAAAAGACGAAAGTTTAACTACAGAAGATCTTGCTGGAATTATGTTTAATAGTCTGCAGAAAAAAATAATTCCGCTTGCAGATAATGTAATTATTTATCCTGCGCACGGTGCAGGCAGCAGCTGCGGAAAAAATATTAGTGCACAAACGTTTAGTACTATTGGTCAGGAAAAACAAACTAATTATGCTTTAAAAGCAGAATCAAAAAAAGAATTTATAAAAGCTGTTACCGATGGACTTTCAGAACCACCGCAATATTTTCCTGTTAATGCAAAAATTAATAAAGAAGGATATGAAAGCCTGGATATTATTTTAACCAAAGCTTTAAAGCCGCTGACTGTTACTAAAATAAAAGAAATATTGAATGATGATAATATTATTTTACTTGATACAAGAAATGCTTTACAGTTTACTGAAGGCTTTATTCCAGGTTCAATATTTATAGGGCTTGAAGGACGTTTTGCTGAATGGGCAGGTAGTCTTTTGCCCTTTGATAAAACGTTGTTGCTGGTTTGTAATAAGGAAAAAGAAAAAGAAAGTGCGGTGCGGCTTGCACGTGTTGGCTTTAGCAAATTTGCAGGTTATCTTGAAGGTGGTTTTAATGCCTGGAAAGATGCCGGAGAAAAAGTTGACATGGTTATAAATATTGAACCGGATGAGTTAGCAATGGATTTGCCTTTTGATGAAAAACTTTTGGTAGTTGATGTTAGAAGAGAAACAGAATTTGCGGATGGACATATAAAAAATGCAATTAATATTCCCTTATCAGATTTAACCGATCCTGCAAGCATGGTTAATCTTGAAGAAGACCAAAATATTTACTTGCATTGCGGAAGTGGCTATCGCAGTGTAATTGCATCTTCGTTCATTAAAAAACAAGGTATTCATAACTTATACAATGTGCTGGGTGGCTGGGAGAAAATTAAAGAACAAAAAAATATTTCACAACAAAAAGAAGCAAGTGTTTTAAATTAGTGATAAGCAATAAATTATCATTATTATTAATCATTATACATTACTCGCAACACTAATTTAAATCATTAGTTTTTGATGTTTTTCAGGATTGAATGTATGTTTCCACCGGCGATGACTCCATAAATAATTTGTTGGATCTTCTTTTATAGATTGTTCTAATAAAGCAATCATTTTCTTTGTCAACTCACCTTCACGCAAACTGCACGGATCTTCGCTAAGCAAATAAAATTCCACTCCATAAAAACCTCTTTTATATTTAAAAATTTTTACGTAATAGACAATACAATTATTTAACCTGGCATTTTTTTCAGGACCTGTAACAAACGGAACAGGCTTATTAAAAAAATTACTCCAGTATGCATTTTCAATTACGCCCGGGTTTTGATCTGCAACGAACATAACGCAATATTTCTCTTTCATAAAAGGGAAAAAATCTCTTCTGAAATGTGTAGCCACTATCATATTTGCATTAAACCGTGTACGTATTTTACAAAAAAGCTTATCAAAGATTTTATTTACTACCGGCATATAAACAACCAGCACCGGGAATTTTGAAGTAATGCTTAATGCAAGATTTGCAAGTTCCCAATTAAAAAAATGCCCGAGATGTGCCTGTATGTTTTTACCTTTGTCGTAATACTTGTTTATATGTTCTATGGGCACAATAAATCTTTTGTTTAATTCTTTTTTAGAAATGCTCAGCAACTTTATTGTTTCAATAAAACTATCTATCAGGTTTTTATAGAATTGTTTCGCAATTTGTTTTTTTTCTGCTTCATTTTTTTCAGGAAACGCAATAGCAAGGTTATTCATTACAACGTCTTTTCTATATCCCCAAACATGATATATAATGAAATAAAAAAAATCGCTGATGCGATATAATATAAAAAAAGGAAGTAGTGAGATCAGGTATAAAAATCCATACACAAAATAATACATCAGCAAAAAGTATCTGTAAAGTTAAAGTGTTATAAAATGATGTTTTGTACAAGATCACTTTTGCCGGGATGATCTGTGTTGTAATGTAAGCCGCGGCTTTCTTTTCTAAATTCTGCACCTTTTACAATAAGATAGGCAACAGTAATAAGGTTCCTTAGCTCACAAAGTTGCGGCGATATTTTTGTTGATTTATACAAAACCTCTGTTTCTTCAAACAAAAGATCAAGCCTTTTCATAGCACGTTCTAAACGCACATCATTTCTTACAATGCCAACATAATCGCTCATTGCCTGTTGCAATTCTTTTACACTTTGTGTTATCAATATCATTTCTTTTGGTTCAGATGTGCCTTGTGCATTCCAGTCGGGTATTGTGTTCCAAACATTTTCTCCAAAAGAAGAAGTTTGTAAATTCTCCATTTTTTCAATTGTATCTAAGTAAGCGCGGTGACCAAACACCATTGCTTCCAACAAACTATTGCTTGCCAAACGATTTGCTCCGTGTAAACCAGTGCTTGAACATTCGCCGCAGGCATATAAATTTTGTATTGAGCTATGTGCATATTCATCTGTTTTTATTCCGCCGCAACTATAATGCGCAGCGGGCGCAACAGGAATCATTTTTATTGTAACATCAATACCAATACTTAAACATTTTTCATAAATATTCGGGAAGTGATGAACAAATTTTTCTTTATCCATTTGCCTGCAATCAAGATAAACATGTTCTGTTCCGTTACGCTTCATTTCATTATCAATTGCTCTTGCAACAATATCGCGTGGTGCAAGATCTTTTCGCTCATCATATTTTTCCATAAAAGCTTCATCATCTTTATTACGCAATATGCCGCCATCACCACGAACAGCTTCTGTAATTAAAAAAGACGGAGAAATACCAGGCTCGTATAAAGCCGTTGGATGGAATTGTATGAATTCCATATTCTCTATTTTTCCTTTTGCGCGGTAAATCATAGCAATACCATCACCTGTTGCAATTTTAGGATTTGTAGTTGTGCGATATACCTGCCCGCAACCACCGGAAGCAATTAAAGTAACTGGCGATAAAATTTTTTCAATATGATTATTTAAATGATTTAAAACATATACGCCGAAACATGTAATATCCTGTGTTGATTTTGTTACGAGATATCCGAGATGATGCTGCGTAATAATATCAACCACAAAACAATGATTAATGAATTTTATGTTTGGCAGTTTTTTAAGTTCTTTTAATAAAGCACGTTCCATTTCCTTGCCCGTTACATCTTTATGATGAAGAATACGGTTTTCGCTATGTCCGCCTTCTCTGCCTAAAGTATAATCTCCGCTTTCATTTTTATCAAACTCTGCTCCGTATTCAATAATTTCTTTTATGCGTTCGGGACCTTCTTTCACTACAATTTCAACAATAGGTTCGTTGCATAAACCATCGCCGGCGATTAAAGTATCTTCTATATGTTTTTCAAAACTGTCATTGGCATCCCAAACACCTGCCACGCCACCTTGCGCATATTTTGTATTTGTTTCATCGGCAGTTGTTTTAGTAACAATCAATATTTGTTTTTTTGGAAATGCCTTGGCCGTTTTTATTGCGTATGTTAAACCGGCAACACCGGAGCCAATTACTAAAAAATCTGTTTGCATATTGCAAAAGTAAAAGGTTAATATTGATTGGAGCCGGAATGAGGCTGCTTATAATTTGCAACGTAACAATTACGTTATTTGTCTTTATTTGTACAACTATGCCAGGGAAAATTTTTGCAATTTTTTTGCTGCTGCTTTTTTTTAGTATTGAAAGCTGGAGCCAGGCATGTACAACACTAGGTCAAACACCGGAAACTGCATTTCCTGTTTGTGGCACCAGTGTGTTTCAACAACAAACAGTTCCGCAGTGTTCAAATGGTGTTGTGCCTGCATCTATCTGCGGAGGATATCCTGACACAAATCCATTTTGGTATCAATTTACCTGTTTTCAATCAGGAACGCTTGGGTTTATCATTACACCAAATAATCTGAATGATGATTATGACTGGGAAGTGTTTGATATTACTGGTCATGATCCAGGTGAAGTTTATACAAATTCAAATTTATTTTTAGTAGCAAATTGGTCAGGAAATTCATCATCGGAAAGTTCCCGTGGATATACAGGAGTAACGGGTACATCTGCCAGCGGCAAAAACAGAATTGAATGCGGAACAAATCCCGAGGAATTAGGTGGGGGTCCGCCTTATTCTGACGCCCCAACGTTTAGCAACATGCCTGATATAATTCAGGGGCATATATATCTTTTATTGATTAGCCATTTTTCAGGAAATAATCAAAGCGGTTATGGACTTTCATTTAATAGCGGAAGCGCAGTTATAACAGATACAACAAAACCTGCTTTGCAGAGTGCGGTTGCAAGTTGCAATGGACAAAGCATTTATCTTAAGCTGAATAAAAAAATGAAATGCAGCAGCGTTGCTGTAAATGGAAGTGATTTTATCATCTCTCCAAATATTGTAAAAACGGTGTCTGCGAAATCTGCAAATTGTACAGATGGATTTGATATGGATTCTGTAATGATTAATCTTGATCAGCCATTATCTCCGGGCAATTATCAGCTTGTAATACAAAACGGAAACGACAACAATACGTTGGTTGATAATTGCGGCAATACAATTCCTGAATTAGACAGTATTCCTTTTATTGTTTATCCGTTGCAACCAACACCATTTGATAGTATAATACCAGTAAAATGTTCGCCCAATATTCTGCAATTTTATTTTAGAAATGCAATGCAATGCAATTCCGTTGCTGCTGATGGAAGTGATTTTGTTATAACAGGTACTCCTGCTATTTCTGTTATAAACGCACACGGCGATGGCTGTAATTCAGATGGCGTTTCGCGTATTATTGATGTTGAATTAAACAAAACTATTTTAGATGCAGGCTCATATAATATCACTTTGCAAAGAGGAAGTGATGGCAATACATTAATTGATGAATGCGCGCAGGAAACGCCGGCTGGTTCAACCATTGCATTTTCAACTGCAGATACTGTTTCGGCAGATTTTGCGTACAGGGTTGGTTTGGGTTGTACATATGATACGTTACTGTATGCACATGATGGAAAAGATCAAGTAAATCAATGGAACTGGACTTTTGATGTAGATGGAATAAGTATTACAGAAGATTCGCTTTTTTTATTCAATGATTATGGAAGTAAACATATTCTGCTTGTAGCAAGTAACGGTGTTTGTTCTGATTCTGCATCAGCCGATATTCTTTTAGATAATCAGTTAGAAGCCCGTTTTGCAATGGCGCCTTCAGCAAATTTATGCCCTGAAGATCTTGCGGTTTATACTGATTCAAGCATTGGAAAAATTGTAAGCTGGTATTGGACATTTGGTGATGGCACTACAAGCACATTTCAAAATCCGCCGGCAAAAAAATATGCTTCAGTAAGCGAGCGTGATGGAAGGTTTTATCCTGTTGCATTAATTGTAAAAAATGATATTAATTGTTTCGATACATCGCAAATAAAAATTCGGGTTTTATATAATTGCTACATTACAGTACCTACTGCTTTTACGCCAAACGGTGATGGGTTAAACGATTTCTTATATCCCCTCAATGCATATAAAGCAGATAATCTTGAATTCAGGATATATAACCGCTACGGGCAAATGGTTTTTGAAACAACTGACTGGACAAGAAAATGGGATGGAAAAATAAATGGGAAACCACAGGCATCCGGCACTTTTGTTTGGATGTTGTCTTACATTGATCATGATTCAGGCAAAAAAATATTCTTAAAGGGTACAAGTGTTTTAATAAGATAGATAGGCATTGAAACTTATAATGCATAAACTTTTAATCATTATTTTTAAAAAATGGAAGAAGTAATACTGGTAGACGAGTTTGATAACGAGCAGGGAAAAATGGAAAAAATGCAGGTACATCGCGAGGGCAGGTTGCACAGGGCTTTCAGCATTTTTATTTTTAATAATAAAGGCGAAATGCTGTTGCAGCAAAGAGCTTTAAACAAATATCACAGCGCAGGTTTATGGACGAATGCCTGCTGCAGCCATCCAAAACCAAATGAAGCAACGGAAATTGCTGCAATAAGAAGATTGAAAGAAGAGCTTGGATTTGCAACACAGCTTGAAAAAATTTTTGATTTTACTTATACAACAAGTTTTGATAATGGTTTAACGGAAAACGAATTTGACCATGTTTTTTCAGGAATTTATGATGGCGAAATCAATATAAATAAAGCAGAAGTGCAAGATATTTGTTACAGAGCTATTGATGAAATTGAATCTGCTATACAATCACACCCACAAAAATTTACAGCATGGTTTAAGATCGCATTTCCGCTTGTAAAAAAATCTATGGCTGAAGTAAATGCAAAAGTTCAAACAGCATAATGCCTGAAAAATTTAAAGCATATATTATTGGTTCGGGCATTGCAGGCATTGCAACTGCTATACGTTTGGCGGTTCAGAATTTTGATGTTATTGTTTTTGAAAAAAATAGTTATGCCGGCGGAAAAATAAATGTGCTTAAAAAAGATGGTTACACTTTCGATACAGGTCCAAGTTTATTTGTACAGCCGGAAAATATTGAAGCGTTATTTACACTTGCAGAAGAAGATATTCATGATTATTTTAAGTATAAACCATTAAGCATTGGTTGCAAATATTTTTATGAAGATGGAACAATCATAAATGCTTATACAGATAAAGAAAAATTTGCTGAAGAACTTTACAAAAAAACCGGCGAACCCAAACAAAATACTATTTCCTATTTAGAAGAATCAGGAAATATTTATAATCATATTGGCAATATTTTTCTTAATTATTCATTGCATAAAAGAGCTACATTAAAAAGAGCAAAAATTGCAACTGCGTTATTTAATACAAAACACTCTTATCTTTTTTCAACGCTTCATAAAACAAACACAAAAAGATTTATAAAGCCGCACACGATTCAATTGTTTAATCGCTACGCAACTTACAGCGGCAGTAATCCGTACCAGGCGCCGGGTATGCTAAAATTAATTCCGCATATTGAATATAACGATGGTATATTTTATCCTGAAGGCGGAATGATTGCAATTATAAAAGCGTTGTATAAGCTTGCTGAAAAAAAAGGTGTTCAGTTTAAATTTAATACTGAAGTTGAAAGAATAATTGAGTTTGAAAGCGAAGCAAAAGGAATTGTTATTAATGAAAAAAATTTGTTTGCTGATGTAGTAATTAGCAACACTGATGTTTACTTCACTTATTTAAAAATGCTAAACGATGAACGCTTTGCAAAAAAAATTTTGAAGCAGGAACGCAGCAGCAGCGCAATAATTTTTTATTGGGGAATTAAAAAAGGATTTTCGCAACTTGAATTACATAATATCTTTTTCAGCAAAAATTATAAAGCTGAATTCGATTCCATTTTTAAGCTGAAAAATTTATATAATGATCCAACCATCTATATAAATATAACTTCTAAATGTGAGCCTGGCATTCATGCACCTGAAGGGAAAGAAAATTGGTTTGTAATGGTAAATATTGCTGCAGACAGTAAAATGAGTGATGACAGTTTTATAAAAACATGCAGGCAAAATGTTTTATTAAAACTCAGCCGCATATTAAATGAAGACATAGAAAGCCTGATTGAAACAGAAGACATATTGCATCCAAAAATGATTGAAGAACTTACATCAAGTTATCTTGGCGCATTATACGGAACAAGTTCAAACACTAAACGAGCTGCATTTTTTCGCCACCCGAATTTTTCAAAAGATATAAACCGATTATATTTTGCAGGCGGCAGTGTACATCCGGGCGGCGGAATTCCTTTATGTTTAAGATCAGCAAAAATTACTTCAGATATAATTGCTGAAGACAGCCGCAAATGGCAGCATCATCATGAATAAAAAAAATCTTGTAAATAATGTTGCGCTTTTTATTGCGTTGTTATTTCATATAGCTGGTGCAATTGGTATTTTATTTACGCCTTATAAAAACTGGTTCATTCAAAACACGCCGCTTAATCTTTTAATAATGGCGGCGTTGCTCATCATCACTCAAAAAGAAAAGAACATTTATTTTTTTATTTTTTTGCTGATAACAATTGTGGTTGGCTTTGTTGTTGAATATACCGGCACAAATACCGCTTTAATTTTTGGTCATTATACTTATGGAAATATTTTAGGCTTGAAAATTTTTGGATTGCCTTTAATTATTGCGGTTAATTGGTTTATTGTAATTTATTGCGCAGGTGTTACAACACAGTTGTATGAAAACAAAATGTTGAAACGTATTAATGAAAAAGGCATGAGCATAAATGCCGGTGTGCAAACAATTTCTTTTGTTATAGATGCTTCTTTGCTTGCAGTATTATTTGACTGGATGATTGAACCCGTTGCAGATAAACTTGGTTATTGGAAATGGGAAGGCGGCGATATTCCGTTTTATAATTATGTATGCTGGTTTATTATTAGTGCTTTATTATTTGCACTTTTTCAACAATTGCCGTTTACGAAACGCAACATATTCGCTGTACATTTGTTAATCATACAACTATTGTTTTTTTTAGTATTAAGAACTTTTTTATGAACTGGATTTTATATCCGCTTATCACTTTCACAACTTTTTTAATTATGGAAGGCATTACATGGCTTACGCATAAATATGTAATGCATGGCTTTTTATGGTATTTGCATGAAGATCATCATAATCCTAAGCATCATGTGTTTGAAAAGAACGATGCATTTTTTGTAATTTTTGCTATACCAAGCTGGCTTTGTATAATGTTAGGAAGCATGAATGAAGCATGGTGGGTTGTAAGCATTGGCGCTGGCATTGCTATGTATGGTTTTGCTTATTTTTTAGTGCATGATATAATCATTCATCAACGTTTTAAATTACTTACAAAAAGTAATAACCAATATGTAAGAGCTATTCGCTGGGCGCATAAAATGCATCACCGCCATATGAATAAAGAAGATGGCGAAAGCTTTGGAATGCTCTTCATTGCAAAAAAATATTGGGAGAAAATTAAGCGTGATGAAAGATTAAAAAAATCATTCACACCGATATCGCAATAACTACTCTTTTATTTTATTTCCGAAGAATGATACGCCTAAACCAAGCAATGCGATTATTGCGAATGAGATTTGCAAACCTGCTAGCTGGGAAATAAACCCAATCAATGGCGGACCAATTAAAAATCCTACAAAACTTATGGTTGAAACTGCTGCGAGCGCTAAACCCGGCGACATTGTTTTTGATCTTCCTGCCATTGCATAGACCATCGGCACAACACACGAAGCACCAAAACCAACCAGTAAACATCCGGCAATTGCGGAATATAAGTAAGGAAGTAATATCACTATAGATAACCCTGATGCAATTAAAATTCCGCTAAACTGCAAAATGCGCTTTGCACCAAATTTTGTTATCAGCTTATCACCTAAAAATCTTCCTGTTGCCATTGTGCCTGCAAAAGCAACATAACCTAAAGTTTTATATGCAGCAGCCGAATGAATTATATTTTGAAAATATACACCACTCCAGTCTGCCATTGCACCTTCACAAATCATACTGCAAAAAGCAATAAAACCAAGTAGCAAAACTGCTTTATCAGGTTTTACAAATATGGGTTGCGCTGATTTTTTATAACCATCATCAGGCAAAGTATTCTTATAAGAAACCAATACCATAATAAGTGCAGCTAGTGCAATAATTATAAAATGCACGAAAGGAGGAATGGCTGCTGCTACGAAAAAGTTTCCGACAGCCGCGCCGCAAAAACCTGCAAGACTCCATAAACCGTGAAACGATGCCATTATAGATCTTCCGTATAAAGATTCAACGCCAATCGCTTGTGTATTCATTGCAATATTTACAAGGTTAGCCCAAATTCCAAAAAGAAATAGTATAAGAACCAGTTGCCATACCGTTGCAGTAACACCAAGCAGAATTAATGTTAGCGGAAAAAATATTGCTGATGCAATAACCAATTGCCTGCTGCCAAATTTTGATACGAGCCAGCCTGATAATGGTAAGCTTACAATTTGACCAACAGGTATTGCAAATAAAATACCGCCAAGCGCGGCATCACTTAAATGCAACGCGTTTTTGATATCTGGAATTCTGCTTGCCCACGTTGCTACAACAAGACCTGCTATAAAAAAGAATATACTTACAGCAATTCTGTGCACACGTGTGTTTGCAGATAATGAAATGTTCATTTAAAATACTTTTTAAAATACTTTATATTAAGCGGCTTTTACCTGAGGAATACTGGTTAATCTTCCTTTCTTTAGCTCCGGTTCATCTTTTATTTGAGCAGCCTTAGCAGGCTTTTTTACAAAATATTCTTTGCTCATTAATGGTGAATTAAATATAAAGTCTGCAGTAGTTTTATTAAAAGCAATAATTACATTATTATCCTTTACACTTTCCATTAATATCTCAAAATCTTTATGCTGAAATTCATCTGAAGTAAAGAATACCAGTATATCAATTTTATTTTCAGCAATCATATCAGCCAGCATTCTGTAACCGCCTAACGGACCACTGATTAATTTGTTTACTGCTTTATTTAATGTGCCTTCTAAAATTTTTATAGCAGAACCTGTTGCAATAATCTCATGCTTTAACAATAAATCTCTATTGAAATAAGACCATTCAATTAGTTTTGAATTTTTATTATCACTTGCTACAAAAGCAATTGTTTTAATTTTTTTCATTGTTCTGTTGTTCATCATAAATCCTTTTTAATTTAAAATCATTATTTCTAAATCTTCTTTCCTAATGAACAAACAATCATCAAATTTGCATCCAATGTGTATAACGTACACATTCAATACTTATTTTATAGAAATGTAACCTTTTAAAATTTTAGACAATGCTAATCGCTGTTAGCCTTTAAGCAGTAATTCATTGCAAATCATTGATAATAACTTACTGTTAAGTTAGTATTATTTTGGTTTTATTTATCAATGACAGTTTAGCAGCACAAGTTTTAATACTATTTTTTACCCTGAAAAAATTCGTAATGAGTTAAAATGTTTTTTAAGATCGATGTGCGGATGTTTTTTATATCCATATTATGTGGTCCTTCAATTTGTAAAACAAAAAAGTATGGATGCAGATTTTCTTCTTCCCAACCTACAATCCAACCGATTGATTTTCCATCTTCTTTAAATCCCCAACCTGTTTTATAACTCAGCTTATAATTTGCATTGCTTTGCTGCAGCATTACTCTTTTTACAATATCCTGTACACGTTTTTGAAAAGGTAACTGGTCGAAATATAATTTTTTAATAAGACCTAATTGTTCATCAGCAGTAATCTTAATATTATTATTGAGCCAGAAAGTATCAATGTCATTATTAATAGCTGCACGACCATATTTAGATGCATAACCCAAACTATCAAGCCAGCGTTGCATGGTATCTTTTCCAATTCGCCGCGCAACTTCCTGGTAATATGGAACGGCAGAAACTTTAAACGCCTGTTCCATTGTAAGATCTTTGTTCCAATCAGGGTTTGAACGCACAATACCATCCCAGGGAATTACCATATTTTCATTTGTAATAATACCGGTTTGCAACCCTATAAGTGAATTAACAATTTTAAAAGTTGATGCAGGAAGATAAGCGCTATCAGTAAACCTGTGCAAATTATAAATAGTGAATTGTGCCTGCCCGTTATTAAACATTCCAAATGTTCCGGTAACATGATATTCATCAAAATATTTTTGTAAACTATCGTCTGATACAACGTTGTTTGATGTGCAGGAAAATAAATAAAAAGTAAAAATCAAAAAATAACTAATCGAATTATATTTAAACATTATTGTTTTTAGTTTAATTTTTTAAAACTTCTAATTCTTTTCCAATTTTACTAAACGCTGCAACTGCTTTGTCAATATGTTGCATTTCGTGCGCAGCACTTAACTGAACACGAATACGTGCCTGGTCTTTCGGAACAACAGGATAAAAAAATCCAATTACATAAATGCCTTCGTCTAATAATTTAGCTGCAAAGTTTTGCGCAACAACAGCATCATACAACATTATTGGAACTATTGGATGTTCACCCGATTTTATATCAAAACCAGCTTCTGTAATTTTTGTTCTGAAATATTTTGTATTTTGTTCTAATTTATCACGCAGTTCAGTTGTTTCGGTCAGCATATCAAAAACAGCGATAGAAGCGCCTGCAATTGCAGGTGCCAATGTGTTTGAAAAAAGATAAGGGCGCGAACGTTGACGCAACATTTCAATAATTTCTTTTCTTCCGCTGGTAAAACCTCCGTTTGCGCCGCCAAGCGCTTTACCTAAAGTACCGGTGATGATATCAACTCTTCCCATTACATTTTTATACTCATGCGTTCCTCTTCCTGTTTTACCAATAAAACCTGTTGAGTGGCTGTCATCAATCATTACAATTGCATCATATTTATCAGCCAGATCGCAAATAATATCAAGCTGCGCAATAGTTCCATCCATACTAAAAGAACCATCTGTAACAATTATGCGGCTGCGTAAATGCACAGCATCTAATAGCTTTTTTTCAAGATCCTCCATATTATTGTGCTCGTATCGATAACGCTGTGCCTTACACAAACGCACGCCATCAATAACCGAAGCATGGTTTAAAGCATCACTTATTATTGCATCCTGCTCATTAAATAAGGGTTCGAATACTCCACCATTAGCATCGAAAGCAGCACAATATAAAATAGTATCTTTTGTTCCTAAAAATGTAGCGATTTTTTGTTCCAGTTCTTTATGAATATCCTGCGTACCGCAGATGAAACGCACACTGCTTAAGCCATAACCATGTGTTTCAATTGCTTTATGCGCTGCTTCAATAACTTTTGGATGTGATGAAAGACCAAGATAATTATTAGCACAAAAATTTAAAACTGTTTTGCCATTTACTGTTATTTCTGCACCTTGCTGGCTTATAATAATGCGTTCTTTTTTTAACAATCCGGCAGTTTCTATTTCCTTTAATTGAATATGTATGCGCTCAACAAATTTTTCGTTCATGGCTATGTTTGTTTGGCGCAAACCTAATACAATTTAAAAAAATAGCTGTTAAATAAGCATGCAATAAATGCCTAACGTTAAGCATTAGGTACAATAAATTTGCAGGTTTACAGTTAAAGAATAATAACTGTAAATTTGAAAAATAGCAGGCATCTTTGTTTATATTTAAGTTACAAAGACCTTTACTTGAAAACTTTAAACAAGCATTTTTATTTCTTTTTATTTTTTTTATTACTGCCTGGTTATTTTGTTGTGTATGGACAAATAACCGCAGATTTTTCTGCGTTATCAGCCACTGGATGCACGCCATTAAATGTTCAGTTTAAAGATCTTTCTTCCGGTAACCCTACACAATGGGTTTGGGATTTTGGAAATGGTACAAGTTCTAATTTGCAAAATCCTGTTGCTACATATATAACCGGGGGAACATATACAGTTAGGTTAATTGTAAAAAATGCATCATCAAAAAACTATATTGAAAAGAAAAATTTAATTATTGTATCTGCAACACCGGATGTTGAATTTACAGCAAGCAATAATACAGGCTGTTTACCCTTAATTGTTTCGTTTGATAACACTACAAATTTATTTGGTAATAGTATTAAAAGCTGGCTATGGGATTTTGGTGATGGAAATACTTCAAACCAGCAAGCACCTTCTCATACTTATACTGCAAGAGGAGTATATGATGTTTCACTTACGGTAGAAAATGTAAGCGGTTGCACAAATTCCCTTTCGCTAAAAAAATTAATAAGGGCTGGTAATAAGCCGAATACTGCTTCCTTTAAAGCTACTCCTCTTGATGGATGCGCTTCCTCACTTCGAAATTTTACAGATTTATCAACAGGAACTATAAATTCCTGGCAATGGGATTTCGGCGATGGCGGAACAAGTGATGTTAAAAACCCTTCTTATCATTACATAGATACCGGTTTTTTTTCAGTGAATCTTATTGTAGGTGATAACGGATGTTCAATTTCTACGCAGATCAATAATTATGTTCACATTATTGGCCCAATCGCTGATATACATAAAAGTGCTGATTGTTCAAATCCTTATAACATATCTTTCTTTACACCTTTTGGAAAGGCAGATAGTTGGTTTTGGGATTTTGGGGACGGTAAAACTTCTAATTCTAAAAATGAAATACATACTTATAGCAAAACTGGAAAATATGTTGTAAAATTAAATATCAGCGGAGGTGCTTGTGTTGATTCTGCAAACGATACTATTTATGTTGTTAACCAAACACCAACTTATAATATTTTGCCTTCCGCTCCCAGTTATTGTAAGAATGATACACTTGAATTTACTGCAAATAATTATGATAGTGCAGGAACAAAATATTTTGCATGGAGTTTCGATGGAGGTTTAACACTTACAAAGTATAGAGCAAAAGATACAATTCAAAATGTTTATTTAACTACAGGCATTTATCCTGCACCAATACTTTATATATCAAATAAAGAAGGGTGCACCGATACAATACAAAAAAACCAAATAACTATTACGGGTGCCGTAGCAGGTTTTTCTAATTCATTTCCCACCTGTATTGGAAATGCTATAACATTTTCTGATAAATCTATTCTATATAAAAATTCACCTATTAAACAATGGGAATGGAATTATGGAGATGGTGATACTGTAACTACATCAGCCTCTTTTGTAAATTACACTTATCCTTTTCCCGGATTATATACTACGCTGCTAAAAATTACAGATGCTGATGGATGCACTGATACCATATCTCATGAGATTAATATTGCCGATACACCTACTATTGATGCAGGGAACGACATGTTTACTTGCGCAGGTAAATCTGTTACATTGCAACCTTCAGGTGGTGTAAATTATATGTGGGATAGTAATTCTTCTCTTAGCTGTACCAATTGTAATAATCCTATAGCTACGCCATTAGATACAACAGTTTTTTATGTTAGTGGAAGAAACGCTGCCGGCTGCGCTGCGCGTGATTCAATTCAAATAAACGTACAACAAAAACAAGAGATTACAGTACAGCCTTCGTTCGGTACAATTTGCAAGGGCAATTCAATACAGCTCTCCGCTTCAGGCTCTGATTCTTATTCATGGCAGCCAACAGGCAGTCTTAATAATTCTGATATATCTAATCCTTTGGCAACGCCACAAAGTAATACAACTTATATAGTAAGCGGCTCAGATAAAAATGGCTGCTTTACAAGTACGGCAAATATAGATGTTGCTGTAAAACCCCAACCTGAAATAAATATTACAGATAGCGCTGTAACGCTTCAGCCTGGCCAGATGTATCAACTAAAAACTACATATAGTTCTGATGTTGTAAAATGGACATGGCAGCCTGCGCAGTGGTTAACTGATGCTTCTATACCAAACCCGGTTACGCAACCACAAGGAAATATTACTTACAAGGTAACAGCAGAAACAGAAAGCGGATGTATTGACTCAGACAAGGTAGTTATAACTGTTGTATGTAATAATTCCATTCTTTTCATACCTAATACGTTCTCACCAAATAAAGATGGTATGAATGATTATTTTTACCCGCGCAGCAGTGGGCAGGTTAAAATAAAATCACTAAAGATTTTTAATAGATGGGGGCAGGAAGTGTATAAAAAAACTGATTTTTTTACCAACGATCAGAACGCCGGATGGGATGGAAAATACAATGGTAATTTTGAGCAGGCGGATGCATATGTTTATGTGTTATTGGTGAGTTGTTCAAACGGCAGTTTTTTCAGAAACAGCGGATCAATTACTTTAATAAGATAAACTACTTGTTTCAAAATATTATTTGAATTTACCAACCTTAAAAGCCTAAATAATTTATCTTTTTTAACTTATCAATTTTAAGAATGTTTGTTTTTACGATTATATTCGTATTATAAACCTAGCTGCTATCCGCAACATAAAAAACATATTACTGCTTACTGCATTTAGTTGTATTGTTACAACAATATTTGTTCTTGCATCGCCTGCAACAAAAAGCATAAATGTTTATTCGCCTGATAATGGTGGCGGTGGATGTTGCAATAAAAAACTTCAAATAGAACAGGCTAAAAAAACTTATATTCTAAGGAGATTTATATCTTAGGCGCCAGCAAATACTTTTTAGTATTTTTTTTTATAGAATAATTATTTTTTCTAAGTCGTTGCTTTAGGTGGTAATGCAAATGCAATTGCATCATGCTCAAAATGTCCTTTATGTGATGCATCACAAAAAGGTTTGTTTTGAGATAATCCGCAACGACAGATTGAAACTATCGTTCTTCCGCCAAGATCATACACATTTCCATCTTTGTCCACTATTTCAAAATCGCCTTCTATTTTTAAAGAACCGTTGCTTTTTACAGTAATTTTTGTTGATGCCATTATATTAATTTAATTGAGTTAATCTGTATCTTTTAATCCTTTAATTAAAACATGTTGTTTCCCTTCAGGAGAACAAGGCTTACCAAATGCGCCCAGTCTTTGCTTTTTAGAATTAATCGTTTCATAAAAATCATCAAGATAATTTGTAGCCTGTTTTATATATTTTGGAGATAGCAAAGTACAACCAGTATAGGATTTATAAATATCATCTTTTAATTTATCAAACAATTTTACAATTTCATCAAAGTCAGTATACGGCAGGCAATAACCCCGATATAACCTATCCTGAACAGAATTAAGCTCAAGCTCTGGTGCGGGTATTGAATAAGTTGTATTTACAATACCGGAATAATCAAAATCGTAGGGCACAGCATAAGGAACTTTTGTTGAATCAGGCGAAATTAATCTTATGTTATGCAAGTATCCAATTGACCAGTCTGTGTTGCCTATCATGTATTGAAACACAGTCATTTTTAAGTATTCTTCATGATTAGTTGCCTGCGGTTCTACCATTTTTCTTTTAACTATTATCGCGCTATTCCGTTGCGCCATTGCATTTTCATCTTCTATTAAAATACCGAAATGCGTTTCTATTTTCATTTTTGATGATGAATCAACATAATCAACTCTTACCAATCTTGCGCGAAAACTTTTTTCAGTAATTAAGTTATATAATTTATAAACCAGCCATTCACGAATAACATAATCATCCGTTTTACATTGCGTAACGAGTTTTAGATTTTTTTGTTTCATGAATAATCCGGCAGAATCATTATTGTGTTTTGAAAAATTTAAAAGCAGTGGCGGAAATAAGCAATTGGATTTATCTTTTCTAAAATTGCCTCTTACTTTCATTTTAATCGGAATTGAGATCTCAATATTATCATCATTTTTATAACGCAGCATTGCCGCATGATACGAAGGATCTTTTCCTCTGTCTCTTTGTACAGAACGATAGTTTGCATAAAGTTTTAATGGCAGCACATCATCTCTTGTAAACAAGTTGCTTGTTAAAGTTTCTGTTTGAGCAAACATTTTATTTGAATAAAATATAAGCAGTAACAAAAGCAATGATAAATATTTAAACCTGTTCAAAAAAAATATTTAGGTAAAAGATAAATATTTTCAAAAGTAATTAATGAGAAAAATTTATACTCAATTATTATTTACATAAATGCAAAGCTTTAAAATTTTATTCGTTTATTCTGGCATGGTATTTTAAATATATTAATCGTTAACATTATTCTTAACTTTTAAATTTAATATTATGTTACGTTGGACGTTAATTTTTTTAGTAGTTGCAATTATCGCAGCCATATTTGGTTTTGGCGGTATTGCTGCAAGCGCAGCAGGTATAGCTAAATTTCTATTTTTTGTGTTCGTAGTATTATTTATTATTTCACTAATATTTGGAAGAAGAAAATCTGTTATTAACGATGATATTTAGCTTGATAAACATTTATTAAGCGCAGGCATTTTGTCTGCGCTTTTTTATTTTATTAATTAAAGCAACATCAATAAACCGAAACTTATTTTTGCAAAAAATTTGTAATGAAATTAATTGATGAGTTGCGCTGGCGCGGAATGATACAGGATATAATGCCGGGCACTGCAGAACAACTGAATAAAGAAATTACATCTGCTTATATTGGTTTCGATCCTACTGCCGATAGTTTACATATAGGCAGCCTTGTTCCTATTTTATTATTGGTGCATTTGCAGAAAGCCGGTCATAAACCTTTTGCATTAATTGGCGGCGCAACAGGAATGGTAGGCGATCCCAGTGGCAAAAGCGAAGAAAGAAATTTATTAAGTGAAGATACTTTGCAACGCAATCAATCTTGCGTAAAAAAACAACTTGAAAAGTTTTTAGATTTTGATGAAACAAAACCAAATGCTGCTGTTATCGTAAATAACTATGATTGGTTTAAACAAATGAATTTTCTTGAATTTATTCGTGATGCTGGAAAGCACATTACTGTAAATTATATGATGGCAAAAGACAGTGTAAAAAAAAGAATTGAAGGTGAAACAGGCATAAGTTTTACGGAATTTTCTTACCAGCTAATACAAGGTTATGACTTTTACTGGCTGTATAAAAATCATAATTGTAAACTGCAAATGGGCGGCAGCGATCAATGGGGAAATATAACGACCGGTACAGAATTAATTCGCAGAAAAGCGGGCGGTGAGGCATTTGCATTTACCTGCCCTTTGCTTACAAAAACAGATGGTGGCAAATTTGGGAAAACAGAAAAAGGAAATATATGGCTCGATGCGGAGAAAACTTCACCTTATCAATTTTATCAGTTTTGGTTAAATGCTGCAGATGAAGACGTAAAAAAATGGATAAAGATTTTTACATTTTTATCTAAAGATGAAATTAATACTTTAATAAACCAGCACGATGAAAACGCAGCACATCGCTTAGTACAAAAATCGCTGGCAAAAGAAATAACATTATTCGTACATGGTAGTGATGGATTAAAACAAGCGCTTGAAACAACAGAAAAATTATTCACTAATCAAAATGCTTCCGCAGAAAATTTGAGCGTAGAAGATTTGGAAAATATGGAAGGCATTGTAAAGATTGATTACACTTTATCTGCAGATAATATTGACATAATTTCTTTTCTTACCGAAACAAATATTTTTCCAAGTAAAGGCGAAGCAAAAAAAATGATTTTGAATGGCGGTGTAAGTATCAACAGAAAAAAAATCTCTGATGCAGCTTTTAGTATTCAGATAAGCTTGCTTTTACACAACAAATATCTTTTAGTACAAAAAGGAAAAAAAAATTATTACCTGGTGAAAATAAATTAATAGAAACGCTTTAAGGTAAGCTCTGTCTATTTACTGTTATGAAAGAACAACTTTCTTAATGCGTTTATCAATCCAACTAAACCAAATAATGCTAAAAAAGCAAAACCATATATACTTATTGCAAAAGGCATATTATAAAATTACAACACTCAAACATCAAATTTAAAAAAAGAAAAGTTAAGTATTACACCAGCAATTTTTCTATTAAATCAAACCCTTCTGCCGGTAAAAAATTTTCCCACATTATCTTATAAATTATGTCTGCAATTGGTATAGAAACTTTTAAATCTTCGTTTGTTTTATGAATGCATTTACTCGCATTGTAACCTTCTGCTATCATACCTAATTCAAGCTGTGCCGCTTTTACAGAATATCCTTTTCCAATCATATTTCCCAGCATACGATTGCGGCTATATAACGAATAACAGGTAACCAATAAATCGCCCAAATAAACTGAAGACGCATAATTAATATCGGCATCAGATGCTTCATGTTTAACTTCCCGTACAAAACGCACCATTTCGTTTGCAGCATTTGCTATATACACGCTTAAAAAATTATCACCATAATCAAGACCATGTGCAATGCCCGCGCCTAATGCATAAATGTTTTTTAGCACTGCAGCGTATTGCACACCAACTATATCAGGATTTACACGCGTTAAAATAAATTCTGTTTTAAAACTTTCAGCAATTTTTTTAGTAAAGTCTATCTCTAATCCTGAAAAAGTTAGGTAAGAAAGTTTTTCTGCAACTACTTCTTCTGCATGAGACGGACCTAATAGCGTAAAATAATTATTCAGTTGTACATCAAAATTTCCATCAAGATATTCATGCAAAAATTGATTTTTCTCAGGAAGAATTCCTTTAACTGCAGAAACAATTTTCTTATTTTTAAATACATCTTTATTTAAAGCACTTAGAGCATTATGTACATACGCAGATGGAATTACGATAATCAAAACATCGCTTTGTTCAATCACAAAATTTATATTACTGCTTAACTGCAAACGTTCGATATTAAAGTACGCACTGCTTAAATAATGTGGGTTGTGCCGGCGTTGCGCAATATGATTTATCGTGTTATCATTACGTACCCACCAATAAATATTTTTTCCGCTGTCAGTTAAAATTTTTGCGAGCGCTGTTGCCCAGCTTCCGCTACCAAGAATTCCGAATTGCATGTATAAAAGTTATGGCAAAGATATTTGTTTAAGCAATTTTATTCCCGCAACAATTTCGTTCCTACAGCGCAATCAAGACATCTTTTAAAATTGCAATAATTATTTTTTAGGTGAATGAGTGCCTGGCTGTCAAATGCAGTTTTATTTTCGATACTAAATAATTTCCACTGTTTTGTGATGCTGTTTTGTTCGGGCTGTAATTGCATTAACCAGTTTACAGCTTTATCTTTCCAAACATGTTCATTGCGCACTAATCCATAAGAAAAAAACACAGGAATAATTGTATTGATGATGATATGCCGGATGAAAGATTTTCCTGATTTTTTTGGCTGATAAGCATTTTCATCTGTTAATGTATAATGATAATTCCAGAAATCATTTGCTGTAACATCGAACCATTGAAAAATTTCATTCGGATGTTTTGCAGTTTTCATTTTTGAAAAAAGGTGCGACGATTGATGAATAAGCATTGCAAGTTGTACAAGTCTTATTGTAGGAAAATTATTCGGCCGCATGCGTAAAAAATCGGGCTGCTTATTTATTGGTTTTAATAAAAACTTTTTAGCAAGAAATGTATATTCTCTTTGCAGCATTATTGCATAATCATCTTCAAATTCTTTATTCAACAAACCAGCTTGTCCAAGCAATAAAGCTTCTAACTGATTAACCTGATTTTTATGTTTCGCTAAAATATTTACCGTAAGAGTTTTCGCTATTTCTTCAAATGCATCTGCATTTACTTTCATACCAAAACCACGTGCAAGCATTTGCCAAAAAATTTCTTCCCAATTATTTTTTGCCTGCTGAAGTTTGTTTATAATTAATTCTGATTTTTTTTCAAGCCGTTCAATTATCAATCTTTCTTTCCATGCAAGCCAGGCAATTTCACTTAAAACAGGTAAGCTAAAAGAGCACGGAATAAAATCTGTTGTGTTCATTAATTGTTCAAACTTTTGCAACATAATTTTAGGCACCAGTGATTGCATTTCAAGCGTTGCAATATTATTTTCATGAATATCTTTTATTTCTTCGTCGTGCAACCAAACAACATGCAAAATCACATTATTGTAATTTTTATCATTTGAATGATTATGCTGAAGCCAATTCGAAGATTTAATATGCAATTCGATATTGCCAATCCAGGTTGTATTATCAATTTTAATTTTTGCTTCGCTGAAATCAGGTCCGGAATTTTGGTTTGTTATTCCGGGATGAATTATCTGCAAACTTTTTTCATCGATAGTATTAAGAAATGCGTGGTTGAAATACTGGAATTGCCAGATAAGTTGCAATAGTTTTTCGTTCATGGTTGAAATGCAAGAACAAATTACATAAATTTATTTAGTTCTTGTATAACCTTGCTAACCGGCAAACCCATTACGTTATAAAAATCGCCGTTAATAGATTTAATGCCAATAACACCAATCCATTCCTGTATAGCATATGCGCCGGCTTTATCGTAAGGTTTATATTTATCAACGTAAAATTCTATTTGCGTATTTGTTAGCGTGTGAAAAAAAACTTCGGTTGTGTCGCTAAAACTTATTTCTTTATCATCTTTTAAAATAATTACGCCGGTAATTACATAATGTTTTTTGTTTGATAAAGATTGAAGTATTTCTATTGCGTGTTTTCTATCAGTTGGTTTACCAATTATTTTACTATCTAAGATGACAAGTGTATCTGCTGCTAAAATAATTTTTGAATCACCATGCAATTTTTTTTGAACTGCTACTGCTTTTTTCCTTGCAATAAAAACAGGCACTTCTTCAACATTTAAATCAAACGGGAAAGTTTCATCTGCATCACTTGTAATAATATTAAATTTTACTTTTGCCCATTCAAGCAATTGTTTTCTTCTTGGCGATTGTGAAGCAAGAATGATGTTTTGCATTTAGTAATAAAATCTGAAAAATACCATTGATAAAATACCGGTAAGCATAATAAATTTTACCATGCTGCTTAAACGATGAAAATCCTGTGGTGTTTGTGCTTTAAACAATTTTAGAAATACCTGAATAAGCGGAAAAAAAACAAATATCAAACAATACAATGCAGTTAACCACCAGCGAAACTGCAGCACATAAATCTGTAATAAAAGTATAGCAATTGCTAAAATTGTCATCCATACAGCAGTATAAATTTTAGATGCATTTAAGCCCCACACAATCGGCATTGTTTTGCAGGAATATTTGCGATCGCCTTCAATATCTTCCATATCTTTTATAGCTTCACGAATAAGTGATGTTACAAATGCGAAACCGGCATATAAAATCGTAACGCGCAATGCTCTTGATACATTAAAATGTGCGCTGAAAAAAAATCTTGCTTCGCACCAGGTTACAACTAAAACCGTCCAAGCGGTTAAAAGAGAAATTAAAACATTGCCGGCAAGCAATTTTTTTTTCAATGAAACAGAATAAATAAACAGTAAACAGGCGCAAGCCAAATTTGAAAAGCCAAGCAATGTTACATGCGTTGTAAAATCAAGATAAAAACCAATGGCAATACCGGAAATACTTAAAAAAAAATGCCAGGCAATTGCATAGCGGCGTGAAATTATTTTTTGAACGATTAACTTATTCGGTTTATTGATGCGATCAATATTTAAATCGAAATAATCGTTTATAACATAACCTGCAGCCCCAATTAAAACAGAGGAGAAAACAAGCAGAGAAAAATGCAGTGGATTTAAACTAGGCTTGTTGCTGCCCTGCGCCAGCAATGGTTTTAAAACACAATACATGAATAATATTTGTGTTAGCGCAATAAATACAAGATTTTGCCAGCGTATAAGACGAAAAAATGCAGCAACTATTTTCAAATAAAAAATTTATTGCAAAATACACGAAAGAAATGTACAGTTGACACTACTTTGATGGAATGCTTGAATCAACACTCCAATGGTTTTGAAGTTTTAAAACCTTTTCTATTACATCTCTTACGCAACCTTCTCCGCCATTTAATGGTGAAATATATTTTGATATAGTTTTTATTTCTGCAGCAGCATCTGCCGGGCATGCAGCTAAAGCGCAATATTGCATTACTTCGTAATCAGGAATATCATCTCCCATGTATAAAATTTCTTCTTTATTTAGCTGATGTATTGAAATTAATTCTTTCAGTTTTTCAAGTTTATTTTCAATGCGCATGAAGATTTTATCAATGCCTAATTTTTCTAATCTTATTTGTGACTCGGCAGAATAACTTCCTGAAATAATAATTACCTCGTAACCTTTTTTAATTGCAAGTTGTAACGCATAACCATCACGAACATTCATTTTACGTAACATAATTCCATCTGCAATTATTAATAAATTGCCATCTGTAAGCACGCCATCAATATCAAGTACAAATGTTTTTATGTTTTTAAAGCTTTTAAGCATATAAATATTTATAGATAAATCTTTGGAAAAATTTACATCAACATTACAAAAAAATAAAAACCCGGAACATAATTAATAACAAGAGAATTTTATCTAAAACACAAGAAGCTTTAACCATGGCTGATAACTCCAACACAATATCAGAAATCGGTAAAAAAATATTCGTAACCTTTATACACTAACCCGTTTTTTTAGAAGTCGCAATTATTATAGCGCCGGCAGCCATGAGTACCGCACCAACAACAATCTGCCAGGTTATTTTTTCTTTTAAAAACACACCGCTTAAGATAATGGCGAACACGAGCGAAAGCCTTTCAAGCGGGTTAACGGTTGAGGCATCACCAAGCTTTAAAGCACGGAATGTAAAAAGAGATGATAACGATGTAAGAATGCCTGCAGTGATAAGAAATATCCATGCTTTATTTGTTATTTCTACAATTTCCTTTGAATGTTTTTGATACAACACAACGGACCATGAAACTATAACTATCAACACTGATTCAATTGCAAAAGCCAGACTTGAATCAATGTTCTTAATGCCTGCTTTTGAAAGCACAGTGACAATAGCAGCAGTTAGAGCAGCAAGCATTGCATAAACGATCCACATGATTGTATATTTTAATGTATGTTATGGTGCAATTTAATATTATGGAGAGAACCGGGCTTTTTTTAAATTAGATTTAGCTAATCAGCACTTTGGGCTATTGCTTTCTTCATTTTCGCTAATTGCGTCTCTAAATTTATTTTCCATTACCTGAATTTTTTTATGCAGTCTTTTGGTAGCAATTGTCCATCTGGCTTGTTCATCTTTATACATTCTCAAAGTGGTTGTTTTTTCATCAACAGTAAATGTAATATGATACCAAACCTCCGTGCCCTCCATCACTTTTTTAAACGAGAAAGTAATATCGTCGATTTTTTTTATGAAAGATTCCATGGTGGAAAATTATTAATTTTAAATTGATGATCTTAATAATCACATGAAAATACTTCTACTAATGCTTAGTTCATTTCCTTTGTCTCCATGCATAAAAGATTTTTTTAAAAAAGAGATCTATTTATAGGCGCAACAAAAATACAAGCAGACAAATTCCATTAACAAAAGCCGGTATTAAAACGATTTTGCAGATAGGTGCTGTAAATGCAACCAATATAGTGATTGCATTTTGTGCCGGCGCTCAAAAGTTATGTTGCTGATGAAACAGTATCGAATATCAGTCCATCCGCGATACGCGAACGTTGTGCGTCATGCTTTGGCGGCAGTGTTGACATCCAAATGATCTGCAAAAAATTAACTTTGACTACAAAAAATAAAATGAAAGCAGCGGTAATTTATAAAAAAGGCGAAATGCCACAATACACCGACTTTGCAGAACCAATAATTGAGAATGACGAACAACTTTTAGTTTCAGTTAAAGCGGCAGCAATCAAACATCTTGACAAAAGCAAGGCAAGCGGAAAACATTATTCTACCGCAACAGCTAATCAAACAGGAAAAATAATTGGCGGTGATGGAGTTGGTTTATTAGCAGATGGCACAAGAGTTTTTGCATTAGGAGTTAGCGGAATGATTGCAGAAAAAGCAACGATAGAAAAAAGCAGAATGGTAAAACTACCTGACGGCATTGATGACAGCATAGCAGCAGCATTACCAAATGCAGTTGCGGGTTCGGCAATGGCATTGCGTTTCAGAGCTTGTATGAAAGAAGAAGAAACCATTTTAATAAACGGAGCAACGGGTTTCACTGGTAAAGTTGCGGTGCAGGTTGCAAAACATTATGGAGCAAAGAAAATAATTGTTACAGGCAGAAACGAACACTCATTACAAGCATTATTAAAGTTAGGTGCAGACGAAATTATTTCTGTTAAGCAAAACGATGAACAATTTATCACACAAATAAAAAAGATACACGAGAACACACCGATTGATATAATCATTGATTATTTGTGGGGACACACAGCAGAACTAATCCTCGCATCACTAAAAGGCAAAGGTTCATTTACACATAAAACTCGTTTTGTTTCTATTGGAGCAATGACAAGCGATACCATTCAATTATCAGCAGAAAATTTGCGAAGTGTTGACCTTCAGTTATCAGGTTCAGGTTTGGGCAGTTGGACAAAAGATGAAATGAAAAAATTATTCACCGAAATAATTCCCGAAATGTTTCAATTGGCAGCTGACAAAAAACTAACAGTTGACACAATAAATGTTAGTTTGGAAGACATAGAAAAATTGTGGGACAAGGATGTACCAGACGGAAAAAGATTAGTAATAATAATTTGACAACGCAGAGCCTCGACAGTTATTCGTTACTTTAAAATTAGTTTCAAGTTATAAATTACAAAGTATGAACAATTATAACTTTTACAACCACGTTGCAAATTAAAATTGCTTTAATTTTGCTTTGTGAATTTTTTAAGCAGCCATAAAATACAGAAATCGAGTGCGGCATTTTTGCTGATCGTTTTTATTTTTATAAATGCAGTAAAAACTTTTCATAAACATAATTTTACTTATTCTTCGCAAACAGAAAAATCAAATAAAAGCACACCTGTATTTCATGAAAATTATTACTGTGCGATTTGTGATTTTCAAGTTGCGAAAGACAGTGATGCAGAAGTTGCAACGATAAATATTTCTGCTCCCTCAAACTTTATTGTTTCTTTTTATAACTATTCATTACCCGAACTTTCTAATTTTTCTGTTACATCTTCTGTAAGAGGTCCCCCGGTTGTTTCGTAATTTTTTTATTAAGAATTTTTTATCCCTCTCCATTTTATTCTATTAAATAAGATTGATTGCCATGTGCAATCAAAAAAATTACAACAATGGCTTACTTACAAAATAGTATTCTTAAAAGAATTTTATATACGCTATATTTTTTTTTATTCGTTATTTCTGTGAATGCACAAACAGACAGCAGTTCATCAGTTAATAAAACACATAAAATTTCTTCCCTTTCGGGAAAAATAACGGATGCAAAAACAGGTGCGGCTTTGCCCGGCACTTCTGTTTTTATTCACGATTTAAATAAAGGCGCTATTTCGAAACAAGATGGAAGCTTTCAGATTAGCAACATTCCTTCGGGAAAGTATCTTATTGAGGTTTCTTACGTTGGCTATTCATCAAATGCGCAAACCATAAACATTAACAATGCAACGCAAAATAATTTTGTATTAACACCAACTGCAGTAGAACAGGAAGAAGTTATAGTTACGGGTGTATCGTCTGCAACAAGAATTAAACAATCCCCGCAACCGGTAACTGTAATTAAGCGCGAAGATTTTGTAAATACGCCGGCAACGAATACCATTGATGCAATTACTAAATTAGTACCCGGTGTAAATGCGGTGAGCACAGGACCTGCAATTTCAAAACCATTTATTCGCGGGTTGGGCTATAACCGCGTGCTTACAATAAATGATGGTGTGCGACAGGAAGGTCAGCAATGGGGTGATGAACATGGAATTGAAATTGATGATTACAGTGTGCAGCGTGTTGAAGTATTAAAAGGTCCTGCATCATTAATATATGGAAGCGATGCAATTGCCGGCGTTATAAATATCATATCTCAACAACCGGCGCCAGAAGGAACTATTAAAGCAAATTTTGTAAGCGAGTATCAAACCAATAATGCATTGCGCGGTTTTTATGGAAATATCGGTGGAACAAAAAATGGTTTTAGCTGGAATGCATACGGCACTTATAAAGGTGCACAGGATTATAAAAATAAATATGATGGTTATGTTTTCAATTCAAAATTTTATAATAGAAATGTTGGGGGAATGATTGGCTATGGCAGCAATTGGGGTTACAGCCATTTGCTTGTTAGTAATTTTGATCAGCATCTTGGAATTGTTGAAGGCGACAGAGACAGCGCAACAGGCGCATTTACAAAAGCATTACCAAACGGGGAAGAAGCAATTGCCAATAATGATGATTTCAAATCCATTTCAAATGAAATTCCTTTTCAGCATATAAGGCATTTTAAAATTACATCTGATAATCATTTTAAAATTGGCAACAGCAGCACGGATGTTGTGCTCGGTTACCAACATAACCAACGCCAGGAGTTCGGCAATCCTGATGATGTTTCAACACCGGATGCATGGTTTAATTTACAAACATTAGATTATGCAGTGCGCTGGCATTTGCCGTACACCAATAATTTTAAAACAACTGTTGGCGTAACAGGCATGTATCAAACCAATGAAAATAAAGCAGAAGAAGTTTTAATTCCTGCATATAATTTATTTGATATTGGCGGTTTCGTTTTTACACAATATTCAAAAAATAAACTCACTGTAAGTGGTGGTGTTAGATATGATACCAGGCATGATGTTGGCGATGCATTACATGTTGATGGTGAACAAAAATTTTCTGCATTCAACAAAAACTTTTCAAACATTTCAGGCAGCGCTGGTTTAAGTTATGAAGTAACAAAAGCGCTTGCATTAAAAGCAAATATTGCAAGAGGTTTTCGTGCGCCGAACTTTGCAGAGCTTGCGAGCAATGGCGCGCATGAAGGCACCAACCGTTACGAAATTGGCAATAATAATTTAAAGTCTGAAGTGAGTTTGCAAGGCGATGCAGGTATTGAATTAACAACAGAACATGTATCACTTGTTGCAAGTTTATTTTATAATCACATTAATAATTTTATTTTTTATGAACGCGTGCAAAACAATGCCGGGAGCGATTCTGTTTTAACTGATCCTGAAACTGGTGAACCACTGGATGTATACAAATTCGTGCAGCAAGATGCAAATCTTTATGGTGCTGAATTTAGTTTAGATGTTCATCCGCATCCATTGGACTGGTTGCACTTAAAAAATACTTTTTCTTATACACGCGGGAAATTTTCACAGTCGCTGGATGGTTCTGATAATATTCCTTTTATACCTTCAGCGCGTTTGATAACAACGCTTGGTGCAGATTTTTTACGCAAAGGAAATTTCATTCGTAATATTTATGCTGGCGTTGAAAGCGATTATAACTTTAATCAAAATCATCCATTCACAGGCTATAATACAGAAACAACATCGACCGGTTATTGGTTAGTCGGTGCAAATATTTCTGCTGATATTCTAAGCAAAGGAAAAACAGTTTGCATTCTTAGTTTAACAGGTGAAAATCTTGGTAACATTGCTTATCAAAGCAGTTTAAGCAGGTTTAAATATCTAGCGGTAAACAATATAACTGGCAGGCAAGGTGTATTTAATATGGGCAGAAATTTTGGAATTAAATTAAACGTGCCTTTGAGTTTTTAAATGCATTCCAGTTTAATAATCAACAACACTCAGTTTTATTAAACCTGGGACACCACTTGGCAAATACCATTTGAGATACTTTATATAAATTTGTAATCGAAAAAATTTCCATTCCTGAAATCCTTCGGTCTGAACATTATGGAAAGAAAAATAGTCCTTATTTACAATTATCAAATCTAATGTGTCGAAATAGTGTCGAATACTAAAAAGAAAAAGGGTTTCAATGCTGAAACCCTTACTGTGATTTGTGGGAGTTGACGGGATCGAACCGCCGACCCTCTGCTTGTAAGGCAGATGCTCTAAACCAGCTGAGCTAAACTCCCTTTATAAAGGGTTGCAAATATAGTTGCTGATTAATTGCGCGCAAAGTTTTTAAAACAAAAATCCCGCTGGAGAACCAACGGGATTTGTTATGAGCAAGCAACCGATTGACTATTTTATCGTCAATATTTAAACAAAGTAATCATTTTTTTATAAAACGAACAAATGTTAGTTAATTTTTAAACAACCTTATTCATGTATTGGGGAAAAACATTTCATTAAACTTTTTACCAATTTTTACTTTTGTAAAATGAAATACACACAACCGATACTTGATAAGTTAGAAAATATTCTAAAGGAAAGCGGATACATTTTTCGTTATGAGCGCGGAACTTTTCAAAGTGGTTGGTGTTTGCTTGAGCAAAAAAAAATTGTTGTACTAAATAAATTTCTTGATACAGAAGGCAGAATAAATACTTTGCTCGAGCTTATTCCGCAAATAAAAATTGAGTTTGATAAATTGACATTAGAAAGTCAGAAATTATACGCGCAAATTACCCATAAAGAAACGCAAACAGCTTTGCAATTTTAGATTACACTTATGCATAAGTATTAGATTTGCTTTGTGCGCGCATCTGATTTAAAAATTACGTTTCTTGGTACCGGAACCAGTACAGGCATTCCAATGATTGGCTGTACATGCGCCGTATGTACTTCATCTGATAAAAAAGATAAACGTTTAAGAACAAGTATACTGGTTCAATCTTCTTCCACTACAATTGTTGTAGATACAACGCCGGATTTTCGTTACCAGATGTTGCGCATCAATAATACAAAGCTTGATGCAGTTTTATTTACACATCCGCATAAAGATCATATAGCCGGTTTAGATGATGTTCGTGCTTATAATTTTTTTCAGCAAAAACCAATGAATGTTTATGCAAACGCACTTACTTCAGAAGGTTTAAAGCGGGAATTTGCTTATGTATTTGCTGATAAAAAATATCCTGGTATTCCGGAAATTAACTTGCATACTATTGATGAAACACCGTTTGTTATTGGTGATATTCCTGTAAAACCTTTTACAGTGTGGCACCATAAAATGCCTGTTTATGGTTTCAAGTTTAAAGATTTTACTTACATTACGGATGCAAATAAAATTGATGAACCCGTAAAAAATTTAATTAAGAACTCAAAAGTTTTAGTGCTGAATGCTTTGAGAAATGAACAGCATCTTTCACATTTTACTTTGCAGGAAGCTATATCACTGGTACAGGAATTAAAAATTCCTAAAGCATATTTCATACATATCAGCCACCAGTTGGGTTTGCATAAAGAAGTAGGAAAAAATTTACCTGAAGGCATTCATCTTGCATATGATGGTTTAACGTTGAATATATAACCCGTAAATACCTTAAAATGTTTAAAAGCATTTGGAAAGACTATTTTACTTTCTCAAAAAAAGAAAGAAACGCTGTGTTTATTTTACTTTTTCTTTTGGCTGTAATAATTGTACTTCCATCGCTTGTGCCGGCAAAAAAAATGCATATCCGCATTGATGGAAAATTACAGCAGCAATTAGATAGCTTACAACAACAACATCCGCAATACTATTATCATGATAGTGGACCTTCAGACACAGCACCGCAAAAAGTTATATCAGCTAAATTATTTTCTTTTGATCCGAATACATTAGATGAAAATGGGTTTAGACAACTTGGACTAAGCGATAAAGTAATCCATACAATAATTAATTACAGAAGTAAAGGTGGCTATTTTAAAATGGCGCAAGACATAAAAAAGATTTATGGCTTATCAAATAGTGATGCGGAAAAATTAATTCCATACATAAAAATTGCTTCTGTTACAAAAAATAATAATAATTATAAAAATGATATAAAGCAAGATCAAAGTAAACATGATGCATCAATCACAAATGTTTATCACATCATAAACATAAATACGGCAACGGCGGAAGAATGGAAAACATTACCAGGCATTAGCGATGTAATTGCTAACCGTATTGTAAAATTCAGAAATAGCATGGGCAGTTTTAAATCTGTTGATGATGTAAAAAAAACTTATGGCTTAAACGACAGTACATTTAATAATATTCGCCCATATCTTATATTAAAATAACGATATTAAAACAATTCTTAAGTTTTCATCACTTATTTTTGCCTGCTAACAGATGTTAGTTTTATTATGATGCATATAGAAGAAATCACGCAACAGATTGGTCAGACAGCAAAAGATTTTGCTGCACAAAATATTAAGCCACATGTAATGGAATGGGATGAAAAACAAATTTTTCCGGCTGAATTATTTAAAGAAATGGGTGCACTTGGTTTAATGGGCGTTATTGTGCCTGAAGAATATGGCGGCTCTGGATTATCTTATTTTGAATACAAAATTATTATTGAAGAAATATCAAAAGTATGTGGCTCAATTGGGTTAAGCATTGCCGCACATAATTCACTTTGCACAGGTCATATTTTAAGTTTTGGAAATGAAGAACAGAAAAAAAAGTATTTACACAAACTTGCTTCGGGCGAATGGTTGGGTGCCTGGGGTTTAACTGAACCTAATACAGGCAGTGACGCAGGCAACATGCAATGTACGGCAAAGAAAAAATATAATGAGTGGGTTTTGAACGGAACAAAATCGTGGATTACGCATGGCAAGAGTGGCAATCTTGCAGTTGTTATTGCAAGAACAGGTGAAGCAAGAACAAAAAATAATGCAACTGCATTTTTGGTTGAAAGAGGAACACCAGGTTTTAGTGCAGGAAAAAAAGAAAATAAGTTAGGCATGCGTGCCAGTGAAACTGAAATGATTTTTGATAATTGTATTATTCCTGATGAAAACAGGTTAGGTGAAATTGGAGATGGCTTTAAGCAATCTTTGAAAATTTTAGATGGCGGCAGAATATCAATTGCATCGCTTTCTTTAGGTATTGCAAAAGGTGCATTTGAAGCAGCGGCACGTTACAGCAAAGAGCGCCACCAATTTGATCAACCTATTGCAAATTTTCAGGGCATTAGTTTTAAACTCGCAGATATGGCAACAGAAATTGATGCTGCTGATCTTTTAACATTGCGTGCATGCGAATTAAAAACTCAGCATAAAAATGTAAGTCGCGAAGCGGCAATGGCAAAATATTATGCCAGTGAAGTGGCTGTAAAAACAGCAACTGAAGCAGTACAAATATTTGGTGGTAATGGTTACACAAAAGATTTCCCTGTTGAAAAATTTTACCGCGATGCAAAACTTTGCACAATTGGCGAAGGCACATCAGAAATTCAAAAACTTGTTATTGCAAGAGAAGTGTTGAAAGATTTTTAGATTCCTTCATATCAATCTATAAAAAACCTTCTCTGTATCTTGCACGCCTTTTATGGCAAAAGCAAAAAAAACAAAAAAAGAACAACCAATAATTCTCATTACAAATGATGATGGTATTTCAGCACCCGGAATTAAAGCTTTAACAGAGGCTGTAAAAGATTTAGGAAAAGTAGTTGTGGTTGCGCCGGATAAACCACAAAGTGGAATGGGACATGCAATAACAATTGGTTATCCTTTGCGTTTAACGCCAGTTACAAGTTTTGAAAATATTGAAGCTTATCAATGCAGCGGAACGCCGGTTGATTGTGTAAAACTTGCTGTTGATAAAGTGTTGCATCGCCGCCCGGATATTTGTTTAAGCGGCATTAATCATGGCGCAAATCATTCTATCAACGTAATTTATTCCGGCACAATGAGTGCGGCGCTTGAAGCATCAATTGAAAGTATTCCAAGCATTGGTTTTTCCTTGCTTGATTACAGCATGAATGCAGATTTTAGCGGCGCAACTTATTATGTAAACCTGCTGGTAAAACAATTGCTAAATAAAAAAATCGACAAACATTTTTGCCTGAATGTAAATATTCCTCCTGTTAAAAAAGATGCGTTGAAAGGTTTAAAAATTTGCCGCCAGGCATATGCAAAATATGAAGAACGTTTCGATGAGCGCAACGATCCCCATGGCAGAAAATATTATTGGTTAACAGGAGAATTTCAGAATTTTGACAAAGGAAAA
>CAXSDU010000001.1:169251-178355 GCA_964236165.1 uncultured Parafilimonas sp.
CGAATTCGTCAACTTCGACAAAGGGAAGGATACCGATGTATGGGCGCTTGAAAATAATTATATCAGCGTTGTTCCAGTTCAGTTCGATCTTACTAATTATACATTAAAAGCAAAATTGCAAAAAGTATTAACGCATAAACATTGAAACGCAATTCAGTTTTATTTGGCATTATACTCGGTTTATTTGCGCCGTTGCTCGGCATGCTTGCTTATTATTGCTGGAAGTTCTATCCAACCTATTCGCTCAGCGATTTTTTTTCAATCATCTTTTCAAATAAAAATATTTTATCGGCACTTTCTACTTTTGCGTTGTTTGCAAACGTTGTACTACTCACCATTTATCTAAACACGCGCCGCGATGAAACGGCAAAAGGCATTTTCGTAATCTCTTGCATTTATGCAATCGGCGCAATCGTTTTAAAATTATTTATTTAAATTATTTGAATGATGAACTTTCATTTCTCTATTGCGTAGTAGCAGCATTTTCTTAACGTCTTCATTTCTGGCATTATTCTAACTTCGTAATTAGTATGAGTAATACAATAAATATAACCGACAATACAGAAGAGCTGCGCTTTGAAACACCTGTTGATGATGCATTTGCATTTATTGCTTATCGCTGGGAGCACGGCCAGCTTGCATTAATGCATACAGAAGTTCCTGAAAAATATGAAGGACAAGGCATAGCATCAAAATTGACAAAATTTGCATTGGAACAGGCAAAGCACCAGCAAAGAAAAGTATTGGTTTTTTGTCCATATATTTCATCTTATTTAAACCGCCATCCTGAATATAAAGAACTAGTAGAAAAAGATTACAATGCTTAAGTTTTTTATGCAAATAAACATTTTCAAAATTCTCTTTAGGGTTAGGGATATATGAAGTATTATATAATTGCAGGAGAAGCCAGCGGCGATTTACACGGCAGTAATCTTATAAAAGAATTGCAACGGCTTGATAGCAGTGCAAATATTCGTTGCTGGGGCGGAGATATGATGCAAGCAACCGGCGCAACACTTGTAAAACATTATCGTGACTTAGCATTTATGGGTTTTGCAGAAGTAGTAATGAACTTAAAAACTATTCTCTCTAATTTAAAATTTTGTAAAGAAGATATATTAAAGTTCAATGCTGATGTTTTGATTTTAATTGATTATCCTGGTTTTAATTTACGCATAGCAGAATGGGCGAAAACCCTAAAGGCTAAAAGGCAAAAGCTAAAAGCTAAAACTGTTTTCTATATTTCTCCGCAAGTATGGGCATGGAAAGAAAGCCGTGTGCCGAAGATGAAAAAGACAATCGATAAAATGATTGTTATTCTTCCATTTGAAAAAGATTATTACAAAAACAAATGGAACTGGAATGTTGATTATGTTGGTCATCCGTTAGTAGAAGTTGTAGAAAATTTTAAAAATAATCAGCAGTCAACATTCAACGGTCAACATTCAACAGATAATTTAATCGCGTTATTACCCGGCAGCCGTAAACAGGAAATTGCAAAAAAACTTCCCATCATGTTGCAGATAAGTAAAGCATTTCCGCAATATCAATTTGTATTGGCAAAGGCACCTTCTGTTAGCGATGAATTTTATGCAGGCTTTATGCAACATTATACAAATGTTTCGTCTGTAAATAATAAAACATACCAACTATTATTACAATCACAAGCCGCATTAGTTACCAGTGGTACAGCAACTTTAGAAACAGCTTTATTTGGTGTACCTGAAGTTGTTTGTTATAAAGGAAGTAACATAAGTTATCAAATTGCAAAGCGGTTAATCAAAATAAAATATATTTCACTGGTTAATTTAATAATGGATAAGCCTGTTGTAAAAGAATTGATTCAAAATGAACTTACCGCTGAAAATTTAAAAACAGAATTATCGGATTTGTTGTTTAATACTTTAAAGCAGGAACAATTGAAAAAGGATTATGCAGATTTGAGAAATATTTTATTCGCCGGTGGCAATGCATCTGCCAATGCAGCAGGAATTATTTTTTATTTTATTAGCAAATAACTACTGATTAACGCTTAAACATCACATATCCATCACATTTCCTTATTAACAAACCATCAGTATAATTTTTGCGTTAGTAAGTCATAATTTCATCAATAAAAAATAAAATGAAAAAAATATTCTTATTCTCCTGTTTGCTTGCAGCAATAACAATTACTTCATGTGCACAACAAACACAACAAAAATTTGCAGTAACAAAAACAGATGCTGAATGGAAACAGCAATTAACTTCTGAGCAATTTGCAGTTGCAAGAAAAGCAGATACAGAGCGACCTTATACAGGCAAATATTGGGACAACCATGAAAAAGGAACATACTATTGTGTATGCTGCGGCGTGCCTTTATTTAGCAGTGATACAAAATTTGAAAGTGGCACTGGTTGGCCAAGTTTTTATCAGGCGTTGGGTACAAAATATGTTGGTAACAGAACAGACAATTCACTTGGTATGGCCCGCACTGAAATTTATTGCAAGAATTGCGGTGCACATTTAGGTCATTTATTTAATGATGGACCAAAGCCTACTGGCTTGCGTTATTGCATGAATTCTGCATCATTGAATTTTAAGAAAGGATAATCAACACACAAAAGAGTTATCACATTTTTATCAATTTTAAATTTTCCTCATTTATACTGGAACAAGTTTGTAACTTTTCTGCGTGAAAAAAATAGTAAAAAAACATCCGCTCGCTATCAGGTGGTTTCATTGGATAAATTTTCCGGTATTAACTATAATGATCTGGAGCGGGTTATTAATTTATTGGTCAAATGGTGTTTATAAAATCTCTGTTGGCAACACAACTTTAATAAAATTTTTCCCGAAAGGTTTTTATAATGTACTTAATGTTCCTTTTCATCTAGCTAAAGGAATGAACTTTCATTTTGCTTTTGCATGGTTGTTTATTATCAACGGAATTTTATACGTTGCCTACACTATTTTTTCTGGTGAGTGGCGTTATCTTCTTCCCAATAAAAAATCTTTTAAAGAAGCCTGGCAGGTTTTATTGCACGATTTGCATATTCGCAAATTTGAACCGCCTCAACAAAAATATAATGCTGCACAACGCATTGCTTACACGGCAATAATTTTTATGGGAATAGGAAGTGTACTGAGCGGATTAGCGATTTATAAACCGGTTCAATTTTCTTGGGCAATGTTTTTATGTGGCGGATATGAAGCAGCACGTGTTGAACATTTTATTTTTACAATTGGTTATGTTTTATTTTTTCTGATACATATTTTACAGGTGATAAAAACAGGCTGGAATAATTTCCAGGCAATGATCAGCGGGCTTGAAGTAATTAAACCAACCAAAGAAATTTCATCTAATGAGCAAGCGTGATTTTTTTTCAGGACGTACAAAAGAAATAAGTGATTCTTCCCACAGAAAAAGAATGATTTTTTCTTTTGTGATTTTTGCTGTACTTATTACTGCCGGAATTTTTGCATGGAAATGGCTCAACCATCAGCCGCAGGAACAACAAGCTTTAAAGCCTTTGCGCAAAACACTTGAATTAAATGAAAGAATATTAAAGAGTACTGTTTTTGATACAAGCCACATTGCAAAAAAATATTCTGAAAAAGATGCTGTAAAAAATGTGCGTGTAAATGGTTTGATTGGTATGGAAAAAACAATTGATACCAGTACATGGCGTTTGCAGGTTATTCGCGCTGCTGGCGATACATTAAAAATTTCATTGGCTGATATTGAAAAGCTACCGAAAGAACACGTGATTTTCGATTTTAAATGTATTGAAGGCTGGAGCCAGGTTACACATTGGGCTGGTGTGCCTTTAAAAACTTTTATGGATTATTATCATCTTAACGGGCAGGAAAAATTAGGTTATGTAGGTTTACAAACTATAGATAAACATTATTATGTTGGTATTGATATGGCAAGTGCTATGCAATCGCAAACTATTCTTTGTTATGAAATGAACAATAAACCATTGCCAATGAACCAAGGTTACCCGCTGCGTTTAATAATCCCTGTTAAGTATGGAATAAAACATTTAAAACAGATTGGTATTATATATTTCAGTAATCAAAAACCTCCGGATTACTGGGCAGAACGTGGCTATGATTATTATGCTGGCCTTTAATGAAATAGTGGAACAATTACATAACGAATTAAAATAATTATCAGGGCAACCAAAAACATCAGCAGTGAAATTCGGTTCATGCCATGCATATAGCGCACATACTTTGTATCGGGCGCATTGGGATCACGCTTTTTTATAAAAAGGTAAGTTTGTATTTGTCTCCAGATGCTCATACTCAATTTATAAATTAAACAACCCGGAATTTAATTTGTTTAAAGTTAGTTTACAATTTATCCATTTCTTCTTTTACAAATTCCATTAATGTTTTTATATGATTTGGAGACAGATCGAATTTTAAACCTGCAGCTGCATATAATTCAGGTAGTGTTTTTGTACCGCCAAGGCTTAATGCGTTAATATAATTATCTAAAGCCTGTTGCGGATCTTTTTTGTATTGCATCCATAAACCAATTGCACCTAATTGCGCAATGCCATATTCAATATAATAAAATGGAACTTCAAACAAATGCAATTGACGCTGCCAGCTTATTTTTCTATATTCTTCAAGCCCGCTATAATCAACAGTGTTTGTAGAAAATTCATTTAAAATATTTGTCCATGCTTCTGTTCTTTCTGTAACTGTATGTTGCGGATGTTCATATATCCAATGTTGAAATTTATCTATAGTTGCAATCCATGGAAAAATAGTAATTACTCTTTCAAGCTGATGTTCTTTTGCGCGTTTTAACTCTTCGGCATTATCAAAAAAAGTATTCCATTTATCCATGGTAAAAAGCTCCATGCTCATACTTGCTACTTCAGCAATTTCCATTGGATATTCTTTAAAAGCACTTAACTCCAAAGGATGTGCAAGAAATGAATGCACCGCATGTCCGCCTTCATGCACCATAGTTGTTACATCATCCATTTGCCCGGCTGCATTCATAAAGATAAACGGCGCACCACTTTCTGCTAACGGACAATTATAACCACCCGGCGCTTTTCCTTTTCTGCTTTCTAAATCCAAATGACCAAGCGATTGCATCTTTTTTAAACAGCTTGCAAAAAAAGGATTCAATTCTTCAAAACATTTTTCAGATTTCTCCAGTAATTCTTTCCCTGTATTGAAAGGATGTAGTGGCTCAACATTTTTTGGTTCTGCTTCTGTATCCCATGGACGCAAAACATCAAGACCTAATTTTTCTTTTTTGTTTTGATTGATCTTTTCTGCTAACGGCAACACATGCAGCTTAACAGCTTCATGAAACTGAAAGCAATCTTCTTTTGTATAATCAAACCTGCCCATCTCTACAAACTTATAATCGCGGTAATTTTCAAAGCCTGCATTCTTTGCAACCTGGTCGCGCTTTTCTATAAGTTTTGTATAGAGATCATTGAGCGCATCTTTATCTTGTTTCCTGCGCTCCTGGATTTTACACCAAACTTCTTCACGCAAATTGCGATCGTGTTCATGCAAAAATTTCGATGCCTGTTGTAAAGTATATTCTTTGTCTTTTACTTCAACCGTCATGGCACCGGTAATAACGCCGTATTGTTGTTGCATTACGCTTAGCTCTGCTTGCAATGAAATGTTTGCTTCGCGAAAAAGTTCGATACTCTTTTTTACACTGCGCAGATAAGTAAAATATTTTTGTTTATCCAGTTCTTTAGAAAATGGAGAATTGATAAGTTTTTTATTTAAAGCATCTGCATACGGTTGCAGCTTTGGCTGAATTTCCATGCAGAAATAAGTGAACGATTCTTCCAAAGATTTATCCGTCGTATCGCATGTCATTTTTATTTGACGCCAGCATGCATCTTCGCTTACTACAGCTTCTGCTTCGCTCATATCTTTTAACCACTGTTCGAGATCTTTTTTGGAATCAATCTTTCTATCTAATAAATTTTTAAAATAAGGTTCTAAAGTTTCCCATGTTGTAACCTTAAAATCTTCAGGAACAAAACTTCTATCTGTTTTTTTTATATCCGCTGTCAATTGCATATTCAATTCAAAATTTAAAAATCAAAATTCGAAAAGTAATGAAAGCAAAATCACTATTCATTAATCACTATTCATTTTTTCGCAGCTTTTTTCTTTGCTGCTTTTGTTTCTGTTTCAGCAGGTGCATCTTTGGGTGCAGTTATAGATTCTGCTTTTTTTGTTTTTGCTTTTTTAGATGCCGCTGCTTTTACCACAGGTTTTTCTTCAGGCTCTTTTATTTTTGGTTCTATAACTTCCGGCTCCTGTTGTGGCACTTCGTCTTTTTTATCATCTTCTTCAACAGGTTCTTCTTCCGGTTCGCTTAATTTTATTTCAATATCATTTTTCTTTAAAACATCAAACCATTTAATCATCTTCTTCATATCACTTGCATATACTCTTTCAAAATCCATTGTTGAATAAACTTTTTTAAAATAAGTTTTTATTGCATTTGCATCTTTTTCATCAGGCAAAGATTCTTTGCTGTTTTGCATAGCATGAAATACATCAACAAGGTTTACATTATCGCTTTCGGTATAAACTTCAATACTTTCCAGGTGCGAAAAATTATGTACGCGTGAAGAAACAAAACGTGTGCTTTTATCATCAAGCGAACGCACAATTGCGCCATCAGTTTTGCTGGCAACCAATTCAAATAAACCCGGTAATCCCGTAACAGAAACAAGCTTGGTGTATTCCATAAAAATTTTTTTGAGGGCTGCAAGATAAAAGAAAGACAGCCTTTTCCCAAACGCCTTTCCAAAGGAAAGAAGCTTATTACATAGTTCTTACACTTAATTAACATTTAATAATTTTGAGCATCCTAAGTCCTTTCCTTTGGAAAGGATTTAGGATAGGCTTTACTTTGCGCGCATGTCGCAAAAGCCTTTTTTGCATACGCTGCTTTCTCCGCGCCTTTTAGATTTATATGAAGTTGATAACAGTATTGTTGTTATTATTGATGTGTTTCGTGCTACATCAACAGTTGCAACTGCATTGTATAATGGCGCAGAAAAAATAATTCCTGTTGCGGGTGTTGAGGATTGCATTGAAATTGGAAAAGAATTAAATGCTGTAACTGCAGGCGAACGTGACGGAAAAATAATCGAAGGTTTACAGCACGGCAATTCACCTGCCGAATATTTTTCATCATTTATTAAAGGAAAAATTTTAGTGCTAACAACTACAAACGGTACAAAGCTTTTGCATATGGCGCTTAATAGAAATGCAGCAGAAGTTGTTACAGGTTCATTTCCAAATTTATCTGCTGTTTGCGATCATCTTGCTACATCCAATAAAAATGTTATTCTCGGTTGCTCCGCATGGAAAGATCGTTTTAATCTTGAAGACACATTATTTGCAGGTGCTGTAATTAGTAAAATAAAAAAATATTTTACTATACATTGCGATAGCAGCCTTATGGCAGAAGACATGTATCAATTGCATTGCAAGAATATATATTCATTTATTAAAAAAACTACGCACTGGCACAGGCTTGCTGCTTATGGTTTGGAAAAAGACCTTGAATATTGCGTAACACCTGATGTTGCCAATGTACTTCCTGTTTATAAAGATGAAGCTTTAATTGTTCGCAAGTCTTAACAATCATTTATCCTTGCCGCTTATTTCTTTTTATTTTTCATCAGTTTGATGATTTATTTTTGCAGCTTGCTTTTTTCAGAACGGCAATTCTGAAATTATAATTTACAAATCTGAAATCATAATTCTAATTGGCTTTACCGCATTTAATTAAATACATCTATAATAACGGCACCGATGAAGTAATACGCCGCGGCAAAAAAATTTATTCATCCGGTTATGTTGAAATGATTGAACACGATGACTTGATGGGTTCGGTTGTATTCAGAGTACGGGATGATGCTTACACTATTTTTTATAAAGTACATGTAAGCCGTTTCAACAATCTTCAAACAATTTCTTTGCGCTGCAGTTGCCCTTATAATCTGGGTGATATTTGCCGCCACGAAGCAGGCGTACTTTTTCGTTTACAGGAATTAATAGACAATAATAAATTAGGCGAATCTGAAACGGAATTTAAACAGCAGCACACAGTTGTAAAAATGAAACAACTGGAAATCCGTTTTATAAAATTGCTTTCATCGGCAGAGGCTTTGCCCGCTGCAGAAGATTTCCTGCGCACGCATAAAGCAAATATTCTTGAAGCTGCAAACGATGTGGTAAAAGCAGAATTGGATTATGAGGGAAATAAGTATGCACTTCAGTTTCGCAGAAACGAAGAGAGAAATTTAGATACGAGTTGTACCTGCAATTCTGAAACAAAATATCCTTTGTGCGTTCACAAAGCAATTGTGATGTTACAACTGCATAATGTTTATGGTTCTTCTTTTTTTGATTCCATTAGTAACCGTGACCGCGAAAAAAATAAATTACTTGCGTTATATGGTTATTCAACTGATGATGATATAGAAGGTAAGTTTGAATTTGCGGTTCGTGATGGCAAACCTTTTCTTCGTGTACTTGATCCTTCTATAAAAAGAATTGTTGCGCCGCCTGCTGAAACCAGGAAACCTTTTTTAGAACCTTTACACAAAGAAGTTGTGATTGAAAAAGTGCCTGAAACATTGCAGTATCAAAAGCTTGGCGTGGTATTGCGGTACGATGCGCAACAATATCCGTTTATACAGGCAGATGCTACTAAAGGTGAAGCTGATGAAACAACCAAACAATTTACCGGAAAAACAGAAAAACTCGATCTTACAAAATTTGTAGATACAGAAGATCTTAGTGAAGATGATAAAATGCTTATTCAGCATTTGCGTAAATTATTGCCATCAGAAGTTACGCGTTATTTAAACCGTAATTCACCCTTTAGCGGAATATGGGAAAATATTATTCAGCAGCATAACGATGATCTGCCTGAAGAAACACGTTCTTTAATTATTGAGTATCTTCTGCCTAAATACAAAAAATTATTTTCTGAAATAAGTGAAAGCAATTTTGCTTTCATGCTGCCATCAAAAAAAACTTTTATAACGGCAAATCTTGAAATGGCGGTTTTGTCAAATCAATATATTCAACCGCA
>CAXSDU010000002.1:0-1305 GCA_964236165.1 uncultured Parafilimonas sp.
TTGATCGCCACGTGTTTTTTTTGCAGCATCAGGCTTGCCCACAAAACCATTTATTTCAAGATAATCTGTAGTCTCTTTTACGGCAACTAATTTAGCTTGATACTGGTTGCCCAGCAGTTGCAAAAATCTTTGTTTATGATTACCTGCTTCAAGGTAAAAAACCTGTTGTCCATTGCTGGTAAGTGAAAAAAATACGTTTGGAAAAGCAAGTGCTACATGAATAAACTCATCTATTATATGGCGCATTTCTGCAGCATTACTTTTTAAAAAATTTCTACGCGCAGGCACATTAAAAAAAAGATTTTTCATGCAGATGTTTGTTCCCGCTGCGCATGAACATACTTCCTGTTTGCGAACAATACTGTTATCAATTTCAATAAAAATTCCAAGTTCGTCTTCTGCTCTTTTTGTTTTTAATTCTACTTGTGCTACTGCTGCAATAGAAGCAAGTGCTTCTCCGCGAAAACCCATCGTATGTATATGAAAAAGATCATCAATATTTTTTATTTTACTTGTTGCATGCCGCTCAAAGCTCATACGGGCATCTGTTTCGCTCATGCCTTTACCATTATCAATAACCTGTATTAAAGTTTTGCCTGCATCTGCAATATGCAACTGAATAAAAGTTGCTTCTGCATCAACTGCATTCTCTAATAATTCTTTTACAGCGCTGGCAGGTCGCTGAATTACTTCGCCGGCTGCTATTTGGTTGGCAATGTTATCTGGTAATAAATTAATAATATCAATCACTATTGCATTCCTTGTTTGGTATAAAAATAGAAAGATTGCGGCAAAGCTCTATCCATTCCGCATTAATAATATGTTTTGAATTTTATACTAATTAAACAATTTCAAATATTTTATTATCCTTTTTTAAAAAATCACGATTAATTACTAACAACTCAATACTTAAGATATGTTCACCGAATTAAACAGCAAAGCAGAAATTAAACATTCAAAAACATTAATTACCGGTCTTATGGAAACAGAATCTGAATCAACCATAATTTTTCCTGATGAAGAAACTATTCAACAGGAACTTGAAAGATACAGGCTTCAATTAATATGTAAGCACTTACCAGATCATTGCACCCAGCTTCTTTTTTTAAGCTGATGTTTTATCTTAGCAACCTGCTGTAATTAAAATGAGAAATATTTTATTTAAATAGTTTGTTATTAACATTACGCATATCATTCTTTTTTTTAAACATAGGTTAATTATCGAAACGTTTTACAAAACGGAAAAACATACACATGAGGTAAATATATTATGCACGGGGATGGGACTTTCTTTTGAATGTGTTT
>CAXSDU010000002.1:1315-19530 GCA_964236165.1 uncultured Parafilimonas sp.
ACATACGATTCACTAAGAACAATCATTCATCCTCAATTATTCTTTTTTTTATACTGTGGTGCTTAAATTAGCAGATGAAAAAAAATTTTCTTGTCTGCATTTTATTATTTAGCTGTGTATTTCTTTCAGCTCAAAATATTCCATCGCCAAAACAATTTTTAGGATACGAATTGGGTGAACATTTTACACCCGGTTATAAAGTTGTTGAATATTTTAATGCCGTTGCACGATCAGCATCATCAATGGTAAAAGTGCAGAAGTATGGCGAAACAAATGAAGGAAGAGATTTAATTACAGCTTTTATTTCATCACCAAAGAACATACAAAATTTAGAAAATATACGCCTGAACAACATGCGGCTTGCAGATATGCAAACTGATGGAACGGCTGATGTAAATGTGCCCGCAATTGTTTGGTTAAGTTATAATATTCATGGCAACGAGCCATCCAGTACAGAAGCCGCAATGAAAGTTTTATACGCTTTGGTTGATCCAAATAATACAGAGTCTAAGCAATGGTTGCAAAATGTAGTGGTAGTGATTGATCCATGTCAAAATCCTGATGGACGTGACCGTTATGTAAATTGGTATAACGAAGCCACAGGCAATCATTTTAATGCAGATCCACAAAGTCGTGAACACGATGAGCCTTGGCCTTATGGCAGAACCAATCATTACAATTTTGATATGAACAGAGATTGGGCATGGCAAACACAAAAAGAAATGCAGGAAAAATTAAAATTGTATAATGATTGGTTGCCGCAGGTGCATGTTGATCTGCATGAACAGGAATATGATGCGCCTTATTATTTTGCGCCGGCCGCCCAGCCTTATCATGAAGTGGTAACGCAGTGGCAGCGCGATTTTCAAATACAGATAGGTAAAAACAATGCAAAGTATTTTGATGAAAATGGATGGCTGTATTTCACAAAGCAAATATTCGATTTGTTCTATCCTTCGTATGGCGATACGTATCCAACTTACAGCGGCGCAATAGGAATGACTTACGAGCAAGGTGGAATTGGTGCAGGACTTGGAATAAAAACAAGCACAGGCGATACACTTACACTTGCAGACAGGTTGCTGCATCATTACACAGCAAGCATGTCAACCATTGAAGTAAGTGCTGCGAATTATCAAAAACTTGTAAGCGAATTCAAAAAATATTTTGATAATAATTTAAAAGGAGTTGATATGGAGTACAAAACTTATGTACTTACAGCATCAGACCAAAATAAAATTGAAGCCGTAAAAAAATTGCTTGATAAAAACAAGATTAGTTATGGCATTCCTAACAACAATAATTTTAGCGGTTATAATTATTACGCTGATAAAACCACAGGCTTTACTTCTGAAGGTTACGATATTGCGGTTACAACATTGCAGCCAAAAGGCAGAATGGTTAAAGTGTTGTTTGAACAACACAGCAAGCTGGTAGATTCTGCAACGTACGATATTACAGCATGGAGTATTCCATATACTTATGGCGTAAATGCATGGGCAGTAAAAGAGAATTTACAATTGTCGCAATATAATAATCCAAAAACAGTAACAGAAGTGCAAAGCAATTACGGAATATTAATTCCTTATACTTCTTTTAATGCTGCAGAGTTGTTGGCAAATCTTTTAGCTAATAATGTGCGTGTTCGTTTTTCATCAAACACTTTTACCTATAATGGAAAAACTTTTGGCAGGGGCACTTTAATTATTTTAAAAGGAAATAATACAGCTAACTGGAATGATGCAGTAAATAAAACATGCAGCATGTATAATGTGCAATCATATGCTGTACAAACAGGATTTATGGATGCCGGTTCAGATTTTGGTTCTGCAGATGTACATTTTATTAAAGCGCCAAAGGTTGCATTGCTTACAGGCAATAATGTTTCGCATACTGCAGCGGGCGAAGTTTGGTGTTTTTTTGATACTGAACTGAACTACCCGGTTTCTCAATTAGATGCAGAAGACCTTGAAAATATTAACCTTTCAAATTATGATGTTTTGATAATGCCAGATGGTAATTATAATGTGTTTAATGATGAAAAAGATCTTACAGATAAGCTGGATGCATTTGTAAAAGCAGGCGGAAAAATAATTGCTACTGAAGGTGGTGCTGCAAAACTTGCATCAATGGATTGGACAGGTATTAAAATAGATAAAGATTCTGCGGAGAATTTTGACAGCATCATACAAAAAAATTATTCGAATGCTGAAAGAGAAAGTATAACATCATTTATTCCGGGTGCTATATATAAAATTCAATTGGACAATACACATCCACTTGCTTATGGTTATCCAAATTTTTATTATACTTTAAAACAAGATTCAAAAACTTATACAAATTTTAAAGGTGGCTGGAACGTTGGTATTTTACCCGCTAATGCTTATACATCAGGCTTTGTAGGCAGCAAATTAAAAGCAAAGATTAAACAAGGCGTACTTATTGGTGATAAGCTTTATGGCAACGGGCATATAATAATTATGAATGAAGATCCGCTGTTTCGCCTGTTCTGGCAAAACGGCAAATTATTGTTTGCAAATGCTGTTTTTCTTACAGGAAATTAATTAGTCTGTAATTATGCATTGTGCAAATGTTCTATTTTCTTATCAGGAATAAACCATATTAAGGCTACTATTAAAAATAATATTATGGAGATAGTAGTATTAATATAAGCTAACGGTATTGCACTTGTATAAATAATCAGTGATAAAATTCCTTTTTGCTTTTGACTTTTCATTATTTCTATTAATTGCGGCTGATCTTTATGGCAAGCTTCTATCATTTTTTGCAGGAAAGTAAATGCGAATCCACACAGGTCAAGTAACACTGCATATACAGCAACAGGAAAAGCTTCTGTATGATTTTCTCCCATCCACGCAGTGGCAAATGGAACCAGTGAAAGGCAAAATAAAAGACTTAGATTAGCCCACATTATACCTGCACTTATGTGCTCTACAACATGCAATAAATGATGGTGATTGTTCCAGTAAATACCAACAAAAATAAAACTTAAAACATAGCTTAGAAATACAGGTGCAATTGCTTTCAAAGCATTCCAGTCTGTGCCTTCGGGTGTTTTTAATTCAAGCACCATGATTGTAATGATGATAGCAATTACGCCATCGCTGAATGCTTCAAGCCTTGTTTTTCCCATGCAATTATTTTAAACTCGCATAAACTAACTGTTCAAACTGAGATGATATTTCGTAATGAGAATTGGGTGTTTGCTGCGTCATAATTAAACAAATAAGATGTTCTTTAGGATCTGCCCAATATGTTGTCCCGAAAAATCCACCCCAATCAAAACTGCCTGCGTTACGGCTGCCGTCTGCACTGCCTTTATCTGTAACAATTTCAAAGCCTAATCCAAAATTATTTTTACCATTAAAAAGAAAATCAAGTTGCGGATACAACATCATTACTACCACACGTTTTGAAAGAATTGTTTTGCCGTTGTATGTTCCGCCATTTAATATCATTTGTAAGAAAACAGCATAATCAAAAGCTGTAGAAGATAAGCCTGCACCACCGGAAAAATATTGTTTTTTTATTTTTGGATAATCAGGATCAATACCAAAATTTTTACTGCTCCATGGAATTATTTGATGCAAAGAATCTTCTGTGTAAACACTTGTGAGACGATCAAATTCAGCTTGTGGTAAATTAAACCAGGTATCTTTCATACCAAGCGGCTGAAAAATATTGACGCGTAAAAAATCTTCAAGGCTTGTACCGCTTATAACTTCAATAAGAGCTCCCAGCACATCAACACTTAAACCATATCGCCATTGCTCGCCGGGTTGAAATGCCAACGGCAATTTTGCTAACGCTTTCATTCTTTCAACTAAATTTTCATTAACCACACCAAGACCGGAAGAAATATTTGCCTTTGCGTAAATGGCTTTCATTTTATCTGTTCCAATGCCCGGATAATCAATGCCGGAAGTATGTGTGAGCAAATCTTTTATTGTGATATCTCTTTTTGCAGGAACGGTTGTATAAGTTGAGTCAGACATGTGAAAACTATCAAGCACTGTTTCATGTGCAAACTCAGGAATGTATTTTGAAACAGGATCATTTAAAGAAAGTTTTCCTTCATCATATAAAATTAAAATGCCGGCACTAACAATAGCTTTTGTTTGCGATGCGATGCGAAAGATACTGTTTGTTTGCATTGACTTTTTTGTAGCAGCATCGCTGTAACCATATGCTTTATTTTGAACAATCTGTCCGTCTTTTACAACAATTGTTACTGCGCCTTTAATCCAGTCTCTGTTTATATAACCATTAATAAGTGTATCAATATTTGCAAGTTTTTTATAATCTATAGATGAAAGTTGATTACCTGAAGTTTTTATTGATTGTGCATGCGAACACGAAAAATAAAACGGCAAACTGAAGAAACAGAAAATTTTGATAATTGATTTCATATGCTATCTTAAATATTCATTGAAAAATTACTGGTTAGTTCTAAAAATTTTTATCATCTGCTGATGGACCATAAATGGATGGAACAGCAATATTATTTAACCGCATGTAAACTGTGAGCTGCCCGCGATGATGTACCCAATGATTAAGCGTAGATGAAATATTTGAAATCATTGGAACCGACATTAATACTTCGCCATTTCTTTTTAATTCAAATTTTTTTGAAAATGTTTCGTCAGTAGCATTTGATAATGCTTTTTTTGCATTCACAATATTTTCATCAAAATGTGCTAAAAGTTCAGCAGTGTTTTTTGGCTGATAATGTTTAAACGTAGCAAAATCAATTACGTTATCTTTCAGTGCAGCTTGTATCCATTTTGGAATTTCAGCAACCAGTAAAGCAAGGTAACCAAGCGTCATTGATTTTTCGTGCGGTTTATAATCGAATAATGCTTCGGGAATTCTTTCAAGGCATTTGCGCGTAGATGGAATTTCTGCTTCCAGCTCTTTAAGAAATGCGTTTGCATAATTAAGCTTATACATAATAATATTTTATGCAAATAAATGTAGTATAGTTTATTTATGATGCATTAAGATTAATACATTATTATCAAAAGCGATGTAAAAGCATTTCGAAACAGGTACTATAAAAATTAATCAGAAACAAATAGGTTGAATAAATAAGTGAAGAGCTATAAAGAAAAAGCTGTAGGGGGAGGGCTCGAACCTCCACGGAGAAGTTAGCACGAACACAAAGACTGGTGGTCAACCCCGGTCGGCCAAACTGGTGTTACGTCGGCTCTATGTTCAGTTTATCCTTTAATCTCCACCCCCGAGACGAGAGGGCATGTCTGCCAAGATTTCATCACCCCACAGTATATAAGAACTATTTTCTTTTGCTGGTGCAATATTAAAATGAATATTTGTTTTCTAGAAATTTTTCAAAATAAATTTTAAATTTATAGAAAACATCTAACCAAATATGTATTTCTTTAAATATTTTCTAATTTAGCACCTAATTATGGCTGAACAATTAAATATTGACAAACTTGATTTGCAGATTATACAAGCAATGATGCTGAGTGCAAATATTTCTTATGCTGATTTAGGAAAAAAATTATTTGTTTCGGGCGGCACTATTCATGTACGCATAAAAAAATTACAGGAACTCGGTATTGTAAAAGGAACCAAGCTTCATATTGATCATAAATTACTTGGTTATGATGTAATTGCATTCATTGGAATTTTCCTTGAAAAAAGTTCTTTGTATGATACAGTTGCGAAAGAATTAAAAAAAATTCCACAAATAGTGCGGCTTAATTATACAACAGGTAATTACAGCATGTTTGCTGAAGTTATTTGTAAAGATATTGCTGAACTAAAATTTGTATTGCACAATGAATTACAAAAAATAAAAGGTATTGAACGCACTGATACAATTATATCACTCGAAGAAAGTTTTCTGAGAAATATTCAACTAACAGATAGAAAAAAGTAAGTGACTTTTATATTATCGCCTGCTGGCAATTAATAAATTCAGATCGGTAAATTTTAAATCGAAACGCTGGCTTATATAAAAATTGGTGAGATAACCTTTATACAAATACACACCATTGCGTAAATTAAAATTATGCCATACCATTTCTTCAAGTCCGCCTTCATCGCCTGCAGAAAGTAATAAAGGCATAAGTACATTACTTATTGCATGGCTTGCTGTGCGCGCAAATCCGCTGGGAATGTTAGGAACACAATAATGAATTATACCATGTTTTATAAAGGTTGGATGCTGGTGTGTTGTTATTTCGCTGGTTTCAAAACATCCGCCACGATCAATACTTACATCAATTATTACACTGCCCGGCCGCATTGCCTGCACCATTTCTTCTGTAGCAACAATAGGTGTTCTTCCTCCTTCATTTGTAAGTGCGCCAACAGCAATTTCACAGGTTTTTAATTGCTTTGCAAGAATACGTGGTTCCATTACACTCGTCCATACACGAACACCAAGATTGTTTTGCAAACGCTTTAACCGATAAACATTGTTATCAAAAACTTTTACAGATGCACCCATTGCCAATGCAGTGCGCGTTGCAAATTCACCAACAACGCCTGCACCAATAATAATAACTTTTGTTGGCGGAATACCGCTGATACCACCAAGTAAAACGCCTTTGCCATCGCTGGTGCTGCTGAGATATGCGCACAATTGGAAATGTTCCGCTGTCATCTTTAATAATTTCAAAACCAAGTGCAGTAATTCTTTTTTCCATCAACTTTTCCATAAGCCCTTTTTTAAGCATGGAAATATTTATAGGCGAAATAACTGTTTGGTTTAGCTGCATGAAAGGAACATCTTCTTCCATTATCGGCGCACTCTTAATTAACACGGGTGCTTTATAAACTTCTCTTTTATTATGCGCAATCTGAGCACCTGCTTCGCTAAAATCATCATCATTATATTTACTTCCCTCGCCTGCTTTGGTTTCTACTATTACTTCGTGCCCGTTATTAACGAGTACGTTTATCGCTTCAGGAATTAATGAAATACGATTTTCCTGTAGTACAGTTTCTTTAGGAATGCCTATGGTTAACCTTGCACTATTTGGTTTTATATCGAGTGTTTCTGCCTGCGTTTCAAAACTTATTCCGCTACTTATGAGTGGTTTATTTGCAGCCATGTTTTAAAATTTGATGATGCGTATAAAAATAACAATATTTAACTGTTAAATGGTTTTGCTGTTAATCTTCTTTCCTGTGCATTTATAATTTCTAAACTTAAATACAAAGTATTTGCAGGAAGTAAATCTGGCGCTTTATCAGCCCATTCAATAAAACAAAAATTACCACTCTCTATAAAATCTTCACATCCGGATTGCATGATCTCTATTTTGTCTTTAAGGCGATACCAATCCATGTGATAAATAGCGCCAGCCATAGCACTTTCATATTCATTAATTATTGCAAAAGTTGGACTTGCAGCTGTGCTTTTTATTTTAATCACATCACAAAGTGCATGTATAAATGTTGTTTTACCTGCACCCATAGGTGCATTGAAAGCCCATATTTTATATTGATGATATTTTTGCCAAAACAGTTTTGCCGTATCATTTATTTGTGAGAGATGAAAATCAATTTGCATTAAAACAATTTTATTTCAGCTTTCTATTGTTTTTATGTCGCATTGCATCACGAAGATTTTTCTTTGCAAAATTTTCTTGTAATGCTTTTGTAAGATCAACGCCGGTTTGATTAGCAAGACAAAGCAAAACCCAGAGTACATCAGCAAATTCATCAGCTAAAAAAATATTTTCATCGCTTTCTTTAAATGACTGCTCTCCAAATTTGCGTACCATTATTCTTGAAAGTTCACCTACTTCCTCCATTAAAATACCAAGATTTGTAAGCTCATTAAAATAACGAACACCAACAGTTTTAATCCATCCATCTACCTGTTGCTGTGCTTCTTCAATTGTCATTAAAAAAATTTAAACTATCAGGCTTTATTTAAATGTGGAATTTCTAATGTAAACGTGCTGCCTTTGCCTAAAACACTTTCTACTTTTATTTTACCTTTATGTTCTTCAATTACAGATTTTACATAGCTCATACCCAAGCCAAAGCCTTTTACATTATGCAGATTTCCGGTATGTGCACGATAAAATTTTTCGAATATTCGTTTTACAGTTTCTTTGCTCATGCCAATGCCATTATCCTGTAACTGAAGCACAACAAATTTTTCTGTGCTGTGTGTAATTATTTTTATTGTGAGATTTTCTTTTGAGTATTTTATTGCATTATCAATAAGATTAGAAATAACGTTTGAAAAATGAACTTCATCTGCCTCGACCATATCGTTACCTGCATTTAAAAGGTATTCAATTTTGCTATTCTTATCCTGTAATTGTAATTCAAAATTATTAGTTATATTATGTATTAATTCATGCAAATGAATAGAAATAAAATTTAATTTAAATTCCTGCTTTTCCATTAAAGCTGCCTGCAGTATTGTTTCTACATGCTTATTCATTCGCTTATTTTCTTCTTTAATAATATTATTAAAGTATTGCCATTTAGTTTTATCACCATGTACTTTATCATTCTTTAAAGCATCAACAGCTAACGAAATAGTTGCCAATGGCGTTTTAAATTCATGCGTCATATTATTAATAAAATCACTTTTTATTTCACTCATCTTTTTTTGGTTGAGTAATGTTTTTACTGTTATAAAAAATGCTGCAATAATTATTATACTAAACAAAGCAGAAAATACAATCATCCAACCTAATGAATGCCAAACCTGCACTTTAAAATCGGGTATTAAAATAAAAAGATGCTCATTTGGGATTGCTCTTTCAAGATCGGTTGCATTCGCGGGAATTACAGGAATAATTATTCTTCTAAAATGCAGTGTATCAAATGATTCTTGTTGCAAATGCTCACTCTGCATTTCAAGTTCAAAATTGCCGGCATTGGAAGTAATAGCAAATTCAAAACGCACATTATTTAATCCTTGCTTATTAAAAGATTTTACCAGTTTATCTTTTATTTCGTTAGCAGTGTAGCGGTCTGCAATAGTAGTAGGTCTTATAATATTGAATGAAAGGTTTTCAGGAAATGCTTGCAATCCTGGCCGCTTATTAAAATTAAAAAGATTAGATGATGCCCCTTTGCTTAACTCGTCAGATACATCGCCGCCTGCTTTATCAACGTTTTCAAGAAACCGTTCTTGTTGTATTACAAGCTGATTTTTAAACCAGTTAACCTGAATAACTATTATACCAATTAAGGAAAGAGAAATTAAAACAATTATTACAGGAAAAACTTTCTTCATTTAAACAAAGATATTTTGTATATGTGCAAGTGAAAAATAAGTAAAAACCTTTATCAGCATTTTAACTGCAATATTTTATTTTGACTTAAGATTCATTTTTTAAATATTTCAATTTTTTTCAGATCAAAAGTTTTTATGATGAGGTTTTAAATTTGTTCTGCATAAAAATCATAGCTTGTTAGTAAGCTTATTTATTAAATTTCAGGTGAAATAATAACTTAGAACATAATAAGTGCAATTAATTTAGTTAATGAGCGATATAAATTTTATTAATTTAAAGTATTTAATAATTAGAATTTAACAAGGGCAGCAAATATATCCATAGATTCATCAATTAAATTAACACATAAAAAAACCGCAACAATGTGCGGTTCTATTTTAAATATTCAAAAATTATTGGTCTGTTACCTGAAAGGTAATATTTTGTTTCTGACGATAAATAACATGTCTCCCGTTTTGAACAGCTGCAATCCACTTAGGCCCCTTTTGTATAACGCGCATTGCCTCAGCCTTACAACCATAACCCGGATCATTTAAAGCTTGTACTTGAGAAATATTACCATCTTTATCTACTAAGAAAGAAACAGTTACCGTGTAATTACCAGGAGCAGCTCCATTATCTGCTGGTGTTTGATTATTTAAATTGCGTTGCAAATACTTGCCCCAGCAATCATTTTTATTGGCTTCACATGGAAATTTTGCTTCAACCTGTACACTAGTAAATTCCTTATCATAATCCTGATTATCTGTTTTTGGTGCAGCAACCACTCCTGTACCTGTATTGGTAGGTGGAGCAACTGTTTCATCTTTTACACCATCAACATTTATTGCACCAATCTTAGTATCTTCTAATTTTTCTTGTTCCGGAGGTTTTTCTTCTGGTTTTACTTCTTCGTCTTTTACAATTTTAGGAGGTGTAAATTTTGTAACCTCAACTTTTGGAGGTTCTTTTGGTGGCGGTGGCGGTGGCGGTGGCGGTGTCTCTTTTGGCTGTTTAATATCTTCAAGCTGTACGTCCTGTACAACCATTTGCTTGGGTGCTTTATCTCTGATTGTTTTTGCAACAACAGAAATAACAAATATTAAAAGACAAATAGTAAGCATAATAATAATTGACCTTGCCATTCGCTTATTATATGACTTGCGCAACTCATACGCACCATACTCTTTATTCCTTCCTTCAAAAAGAATATCCAGAAATTCAGAATTCAATATTTTATTCGCTTCCATTACAAGTTTAATTTTATTATTAGATGCATAATGTTTAAAATTCCATAAGATTATTTTGTTTCAGCAGCCGCTGGTTGAACTGAAGGTTCGCCTTCTGTCAGTCTTATATAACGATCCTCTACAGGAGAAATATCAACAACGGCGTAACGCTTTACAACATTAATACTCATCTCATCTAAAATGTCAATAAAATTTTTATAAGTGCTTTCATCGTTGGGTTTAATTATTACAACAAGATTTGTATCTGCCTGTTGCTTTTTACGTATAATTTCATCTCTTATATCTTTAAAATTAGATGCTTTAAAATTAGCACCGCCATCTGCTAATTCACCTTCATAATAAAAAACATTATTGTCTTTACCTAACAAAATAGTAAGTGCACCAGATTGTTTTATTTTATTCTGATCTTCTGGTTTTACTTTATCATCAGGCATTGCTAAATGCATAGCAGTAGGCTGACTTATGGTTGTAGTAAATACAAAAAATGTAATTAATAGAAACCCGAGATCAACCATTGGCGTAAGGTCAACTCGTGTAGATAATTTCTTTCCTTTTTTAACGCCGGGGCCTTTTTTATGTCCGCCACCGCCTGAAGTATCCATTTCAGCCATATAAAAAATTTTAGATTAACAAATTACATTTGTACCGGTTTGGCACTCAAATTTTCTTTATATAAATCAGTTCCCTGCGGAACGTTTGCCTGATTTGTAACCATCTGAAATTTAAACTGCTCATTCTTTCTAAAAGCAGTAAGTATATTTTTAAATACCGGATATTTGGCTACATTATCTCCCTTCAAAATTAAATCCAGTTTCTCTCCCTGATAAGCAGCAACTGCAGCACGAATCCATTCTGTCATTTCATTATTTGTGGTGTCAAGCGTTGGAATACCAGGTAAGTGTTTACTTGTAATCTGATCAAGCGGAAAATGAGCTTGCTGCTTTAACTGTGGTATTGAAACACCAATAAAAGGCTGCTTAGTTAATGTACCTATTTCTTCTTTAGTAAGCCCTAAACTATTTCTTGAATTAATGTCCTCAATCATAGCTTGCTTTTTTGCCCTGTCTGAAGCATTATCTCCGGATGATATATAAACATGCCCTTCATTATTTAAAGAAATAAACAGGATATTTTTATCAGGAACAAATTTGTTTGCTACAGATTTGGGTGTTTGAATTGGTACAGCTTCAGAAGGCTTAGGTTTAGTAGTTAAGATAAAGAAAGAAAGAAGCAAAAATGCTACATCACACATTGCCGTCATATCAACAATCGTACTTTTTCTTGCGATTTTCGGTCTTGCCATTTGCTAAAATTTAATTTCTACAATTAGATACAGTTTGCATTTAAATTCCATAAATAAAAATGCACTATTTATAATTAGATGCAAAACTTTGGGTTAATGTAAATCCAGATTCATCGATGCCATAAGTAATTGCATCAATTTTTGTAGTAAATACATTGTACATTATAATAGCAACAGCAGATGTACCAATACCTAAAGCAGTATTATATAAAGCTTCAGAAATACCCTGAGACAAATGTGTTGATGCATCACTACCGCCTGTTTCTGCAAGCGAAGCGAATGAACGTATCATACCTATTACTGTTCCTAATAAACCCATCAAGGTTGCTACAGATGCAATAGTTGAAAGAAATACAAGATTTTTTTCAAGCATTGGTAATTCTAATGCAGTGGCTTCTTCTACTTCTTTCTGAATATTCAGAACCTTCTGCTCAGTTGAAAGCTCAGCATTTGAAATCATTTCTTTGTATTTTCTTAATCCTGCTTTCATTACATTACCCACTGAACCTTTTTGTCTGTCGCACGCAGCAAGAGCTTTGTCGATATCTTTATTGGCGAGATTATATTGCACTGTACGTACAAACTCTGCAATATTTCCAGTTCCTGATGCTCTTGAAACTGTAATTAATCTTTCTATTACAAATGTAATTACCGTTAATAATGCACCTATAAGAATTGGTACAATTATACCACCTAAATACATGCGGGATAACGCCGTTTTTGGTCCTACATGATCTGGCCAAAAACCACCTGCCGGATCAGGCCGATCGAAATTAGAAGGACTTCCAATTACAAAACGCCAGATTACATAACCAAGAACAATACAAATAAGAGGAGCAAGCCACGAAACAGAGTTACGTGATCTTTTAGGTTGCACAGAAGAGATGCTTCTTGACGCTGCCGTAGTAGTAGGTTTTGTGTCAGCCATAACAAAATTGTTTTTTAAATTTTTAAACTTTTTTTTATTGTTAATTTAAGTAATCCATCACACTGCAAGCAACCGATGAATTACCTTTTAAATGGGCTTGTAAATTAGTTATTTTATTTAAAGCAACAAGTTTTAACAATTTTATTTTTATTTTTTATTTCACTTTTATTTTAATCAATAAATGTTCCATATAATAATTATCATATAACAATCAGCTTAAATTAAATTTGTAACTATTCATGATAAATAAAATTGTAGTAGCTATCACCGGAGCGAGTGGATCTATTTATGCAAATTTGTTACTCGATAATTTGATACAGATAAAAGAACAATGGACAGAGCTTAGTATAATTATAAGTAACAATGCAAAACAAATTTGGGAAACAGAATTAAATAACAGTAACTATAAAAATTATCCTGTAAAGTATTATGACAAATACGATTTTAATGCGCCTTTTGCTTCCGGCTCTGCACAATATAATATTATGTTGATTGTGCCTTGCAGCATGGGTACTCTGGGCAGAATTGCCGGTGGCGTAAGTGATGATCTTATTACCCGCGCTGCTGATGTTATTTTAAAGGAAAGAAGGAAACTTATTCTTGCTGTTAGAGATATGCCTTATAATCTTATTCATATTAAAAACATGGAAACAATTACATTAGCAGGCGGCATTATTTGCCCTGCAACACCATCTTTTTATAGTAAGCCATCTACCATTAATGAAGTAGCCGAAACTGTTGTACACAGAATAATTGATCTTGCAGGGTTACAAAAGAAAAGTTTTAGATGGGGTAACGATTTATAGCTTTTTGATAATTTATACTGTTTAAAATAAAAAGGCCGCTTCTTTCGAAACAGCCTTTTATTATTATTTAAAGAACAAATTTATTTTTCTTCTTCTTTCTTTAATTTTTCTTTTATTTCTGCAAGTGCTCCAAGATCTCCAAGCGTTGCTTTTTCAACTTTATTTTGAATAGTTTTTACAGCTTTACGCGCTTTATCAGATTCAACTCTTGCTTCTTTTTTAGCAGCTTCCTGTTCCTGTACTTTAGCTTGTTCCCAAATTTTTGAATGGCTAACTAATATCCGTTTTTCATTACGGTCAAATTCTATTACCATAAATTGGGCGGTTTCATCTGCCACTAAACTTTTGCCGTCTTCTTTAATTAAATGACGATTAGGAGCAAAACCTTCAAGCCCGTAAGGTAACTGAACAATTGCACCGCGATCATCTTTTCTTACCACTGTTCCTTCATGAACACTGCTTATTGCAAAAGTATCCTGCAATGCAGTCCATGGATCTTCTTCCAGTTGTTTATGACCTAACTGCAGTTTGCGGTTTTCTTTATCAATAGCCATGATTATAACATCAATTTCTTCACTCACTTTTGTGTATTCTCCCGGATGATTAAAACGTTTTAACCAGCTTAGATCACTTATGTGAATCATGCCACCAATACCAGGTTGCAACTCAACAAAAACACCATAAGGAGTAATATTCTTAACAACACCTTTATGCTTGCTGCCTTCAGGGAATTTTGTTTCAATATTATTCCAGGGATCTTCTGTAAGTTGTTTGATAGATAAACTCATTTTGCGAGAGTCCTTATCAAGAGTTACAACTTTTGCTTCGTGCTCATTACTTAATTTGAAAAATTCTTTTGCATTGATTGGCGTATTTGCCCATGTAATTTCACTCACATGAACAAGACCTTCAACGCCGGGAAGTATTTCAAGAAAGGCACCATAATCTTCAATATTTACAACTTTACCTTTTACAATTGCACCTTCATGAATCCATTCAGGCAGTACATCCCAAGGATGTGGCGTAAGTTGTTTTAAACCGAGACTTATACGTTTTTTATCATCATCAAAATCAAGGACAACAACCTGTAATTTCTGATCCATTTTAAGCACTTCTGCCGGATGAGAAATTCTTCCCCATGAAATATCTGTTATGTATAATAAACCATCAAGTCCGCCAAGATCCATAAATGCACCAAAATCCGTAATGTTTTTAACGGTTCCTTCAAGCACCTGCCCTTTTTCAAGCTTACTCATTATTTCTGCGCGTTGTGCTTCAATATCACTTTCAATTAATGCTTTGTGTGATACAACGGCATTCTTTATGGCTTCATTAATTTTTACAACTTTAAACTCCATTGCTTTGCCAACAAACTGATCGTAATCAGTAACGGGTTTAACATCGATCTGAGATCCTGGTAAAAATGTTTCAAGACCAAATACATCTACAATTAAACCACCTTTTGTTTTGCTGGTAACAACGCCTGTAACCACTTCACCTGTTTTGTGCACTTCAACTATTCTTTCCCATGCTCTAAACACACGTGCCTGCTTACGGCTTAAATGCAAATTACCATCACGGTCTTCCTTTTCAACCACCATTACTTCTACTATATCGCCAATTTTTGTATTTGGGTTATCGCGGAATTCATTTAAAGAAACAAGACCATCACTTTTAAAACCAATATTAATTACAGCATCAGTTTTTGTAAGTGCTACAAGAGAGCCATTTACTATTTCGCCATCTTCAATAGAAACAAAAGTGTTTTCATACACCTTATCATACTTGGTTTTTTCATCATTTGCGTAATGTGTTACATTGCGCTTGTCAACACTCCAGTCAAAATCGTCGTGTGCAGCAAGTTTTTCTTCTACAGGCTCAGGCAAAGATTCAGTAACTGAGTTTTCAATTACAGGTTCAGGATTTGTTTCAGAAGTTTCAGCTTCTGTTCCAGGTGTATTTGTTGTCGCTGTATTTGCTTCGGCGTTTTGTTCGCCATTAGCAGAATCCTGGGCATCAGCGTTTGTGTTAACAATATTATTTTCACTCATAATAAAACTCCCGTTTGATTTTTATTTCGGGGCGGCAAAGCTAATAAAATATCGGGAAAAATTATAATCGGGAGCAGAAAAAAATGAAAGGCTAAGATTGAATATAATTCTGCAGGTGTTCAATGGTTTCTTTCTGATGAAGTATGGTTTCAGTAACAACATCATTAATAGAAATTATACCAACAAGATTGTTGTTTTCTATAACGGGCAAATAACGAAGATTTTGAGACGACATAATTTCCATGCAATATTCAACTGAATCAGTTTGTATAACAGAAGGAGAGCTTAAAGTCATTATTTCTCCAACGGTTGTTTCGTTTGAAGCGCGTCCTTTCAAAATTATTTTACGCGAATAGTCACGTTCAGTCATAAGACCGGAAAATTTACCATCATGCACTACGGCTACAGAGCCAATATTTTTATCTGCCATTAACCTTAATGCATCAATAACTATTGTATCAATTTTTACTGATTCTACATGGTTTCCTTTACGGCGAAGTATGTCAGCAACTTTTTTCATGATGCTAAAAATACAAAAAATAATTAAACAAGGTTTTACTTATTAATTGCTTTATTATAACAACTATTGCCAACCAAGATTAATTTTTTAGGAATGCTTATTTCCTATTTCTTGGAGGTTGCTTCATTTCTTTTACTTTTTTTTGTGTCTCTAGCATCTTCTCGTATTGTTCCTGCCACTTGCTCTTAGTTTTCGTTTTCGGATTTTTTCTACGCTCATGCATTTGTGCAAGAATTTTTTCATGATCGAGAATATAATTCTGTATTGTGAACTGAATACCCAAAGTAATAAGGTTTGAAATGGTGTAGTACCAGGTTAACGCTGCAGGCAAAGAATTAAATATTAGCAGCATAAAAACAGGATATATATAAGGCATGTATTTCAGCGCCGGATTGTTTGGATCCTGCGGCGTCATACTCATATTATAAATTGAAATAAGAAAACTGGTAATAACTGCAAGCAATGAAAACAAACTTATATGATCACCTATTATCCATAGCTTAGTATGAAACTGTACAATAATATCATAAGTAGATAAATCATGCGACCACAAAAAACTTTGACCTCTTAATGAAATATTAGAATTGAAAAAACTATATAATGCAAAGAATATAGGAATTTGTAATACTAATGGCAAACATCCGCCTAATGGATTTGCACCTGCTTGTTTAAAAAGCTTCATTTGTTCAACAGCAAAACCTTGCTGGTCTTTACCATATTTTTTACGCAGCACATCTAATTCCGGTCTTAGTAATTTCATTCTTGCGCCGCTTTTATAGCTTTTATAAACCAGAGGTGATGTTATAAGGCGAATAAAAATGGTAAGCAAAGCAATTGCCCAACCCAATACAGAAATAAAGCTTGCGAAAAAATTAAATACCGGCATTATTATGTATTTGTTTATAGGACGAACAAACGAATACATATCTCTGCCAAGGTTAACAATCTGATCCATATTTGGTGCAGCAGCTCCTAAAATTTTATAATCATTCGGTCCGTAATATAATTGCATAGGAACGCTTACAGAAGCAGTTGCCGGAACCTTCATTTGCAGCGTTGCATCAACTAAACCAATTACATTACTGCTGTCCGTAGCGCGTGTCCAAAGAACGCGACCGCTGTTAAAATTATTTTTTGTAATTACTGCAGTATTAAAAAACTGTTGTGAAGCACTAAGCCATTGAATCGGTTTTTCAAATGTATGATCTGTGTGTGACGATATATAATCAAATTCATTGCCTTCAGAAAAACAAACATCACTCATACGCCGCTCATAATCAACAGAAGCTTCAACCTGCATTGGCTGCGATATAAAATGAAAATTAATTGTATTATTTGTTAATAATTGACCAGCCCCATTAATAAGAATATTCCAGTCTATTAAATAACTATTTTGTTTAATTATATATTGATGAACAATACCTGTATGAGATGAATCCTGTAGTGTAAATTGAAGAGACTGGCTACCATCAGCATTTTTTACAGGCTGCGCTAAAATAAAGTCCAGTTCACTGGTTGTTGCAGAATGATTATTACCTGTATTTATATTATACGTTACTCCATCTTTACCCGATTCACCTAATATAACTTTACCACCAGTACGTGAATTATAATTTTTAAGTTCAACACTTTTCACTCTTCCGCCTTTACTGCTAAAAGTAACTTTCATCACATTATTTTCTACTACAACAGTTTGCTCAGGCGTATTAATTTTATTATTAAAATCTCCGGCTGCAGATATTTTTGAAAGAGAATCATTGCGCAAAGAATCTAACTGTATGGCTGCTTTTTGTGCAGGCGTTATTTTAGCAAGTGAATCAAGATGCAGTGAATCCTGAATATGCTGTTGGTTTGCCGTGAAAGCCGATTGTTCTTTATTAGTGTACCAGAAAAAAACAAAAAATAAAACTGCCAACAGCACAATTCCAATAACTGTATTCTTATCCTTCATATAAAAAAATGAGCGGCAAAGGTAACAGATTGAGTAATTGCAGAATTTGAAATTTGAAAAGCGGTTTTTTTAGTTTACCGCTATACATAAATCAATATTCAATGTAATAAAAAGATGAATTACTGTTCGTAAATGTATCAATTACTTAGATAAAATTGAAGCGCCGG
>CAXSDU010000002.1:19540-68693 GCA_964236165.1 uncultured Parafilimonas sp.
AGTAAGCTGAAGAAGATATTTTGCTTAAATATTAAGCACATTCCATCGCATGATCCGCTTGTGTGGTTGCGATTTCAAAATGCTTCGATTTTTCCATTAAAATTGAATTGACAGGATAATATTCTTTTTCTTTTACGTTTCTGTCGCGTAAAAAACTAAACGTCATTAATACCATTATTACAAAAGCAATATAGCAGACGGCAATTATCGTGAAGGTTAAACTCATAAGATTTAAATTCTTTGCAAAGTTTATTATTCATCTGCAATTTCTTTAACGGAAAAAATTAAAATCCTATACCAAACAGGCGCAATTTCTGTTTAAAAAAATGGAATACTAATATATTATTTAGCTATAAAATTTTTTATTTATAATTGAATTTTTATTTTACTGCATTTATAATTTATTGCAAAAAATAGTCTGTAAAATTGATTTACATTCACACTACAAAGCACTCTGTTAACCAATTTTTATAAAGAATGATTATGATGAAAACACTACAATTTAAAATTGCACTTACATTATTTTTTGGATGTATTGGTATGATTAATACATCATCTGCACAGCAGCTTACAACGCATAATGCGGTAAACATTATTAAAACTAATGCAACAGCTATTGGGTTATCAAAAACTGATATTGATAATATGCGCATCTCTGCTGCATATATTGATAAAACTTCGGGCGCTTCTTTAATATATGTGCAACAAACATATAAAGGTGCAGATGTATTTAATGCTGTTCAAACTTATGCTTTCAAAAATGATAAATTAATATCAGTCGCAGGACAGCCTATTGCAAAAATGAATGATAATGTAAATTCAAAAGATGGTAAAGCTTCTGTTACGCCGGCAAACGCAGTTAGTGCTGCAGTAACTAACTTAAAGCTTTTTTTAAACACTGCACTTACAGCAATAAAATCAACAGGTGAAATGCAGGAATTTGATTTTGGCAAACTGAATATTTCTTCTGTAAACGTAAAGTCAAGGCTCGTTTGGTTACCTGATGAATTAACGAAAAAAGTATTGCTTATATGGCAGGTTGAAATACAACCTAAAGGAACGCCTGATTATTGGCTTATAAATGTTGATGCACTAAAAGGCAACGTAATCAGTAAAATAAATTTAAATATTGTTTGCGACTGGACACATCCGAATAATTCCGGAAAAATTGGTACACACATTATTACAACAGATTATAGCAATACAACTGATGAAGAAAAAACTTTGGCTATCGGTACTGTAAAATATAAGGTTGTTCCGTTTCCTAAAGAAAGTCCGAGCCTTGGTGCACCGTCTTTACAAATAAATCCATGGGAACTTGCTGGCGCAGGCAATAACGCAATAACACTAAAATGGAATTCAAATGGTACAATAGATTTTGATAGTACGCGCGGTAATAATGTATTAGCGCAGGAAGATGTAAATGGAAATAATGGTTTAGGTAATGGTGCAGTTTCAACAACCGCGCTGCCAAATCTTACTTTTAATTTCAGCCCAAACTTTAGCAAATCTCCTGCTACAACAATAAACCAGCGGTTTGCTATTACTAATTTATTTTACTGGAATAATATAATGCATGATATTTCTTATCAATATGGTTTTGACGAAGTATCAGGAAATTTCCAGGATAATAATCTTGGTCGTGGTGGTACCGGTAATGATTATGTATTTGCCGATGCGCAGGATGGTTCTTCCACCAACAATGCAAACTTTGCAACACCTAAAGATGGAAGCAATCCGCGTATGCAGATGTTTATTTTTAATGCTATTCCTAATTTTAATGTAAATAAACCAAGTTCTTTTTCAGGCAAAAAAACAGCTACGGAAAGTGCATTTAGCAAGAATAATAAAATTGCCGATCATGGGCCAATTACAAAAAATTTAGTACTTTATAATGATGATGCTTCCGGTACTACACACGAAGCATGTACTGCACCGGTAAATGCTGGCGCACTTGCTGGTAAAATTGCAGTGATTGACAGAGGCACCTGCAATTTTCCTATAAAAGTTAAAAATGCACAGGACGCTGGTGCAATAGCAGCAATTGTTGTAGATAACGTTCCGGGTGAATATCCTATTCTTATGGGTGGTACCGATAATACTATTACGGCTCCTGCTTTTATGGTAAGTTTTGAAACAGGTGACACCATAAAACAGTTCTTATCAATAAGTACAGATGTAAATGTTACATTGAAAGAAGGTGTACAATTAGACGGTGATGCAGATGGTGGAGTAATGTCACATGAATATACACATGGTATTTCAAACAGACTTACAGGAGGTCCTAACACTGTAACTTGTTTACAAAATAAAGAGCAGATGGGAGAAGGCTGGAGTGATTACATGGCATTAATGGTTACTACAAACTGGAAAAAAGCTACAATTAATGATGGTCCAAACGCACGACCTCTTGGTACATATGTTCTTGGACAAGGAACAGATGGCCCTGGAATTCGTTATTATCCTTATAGTACAAACATCAGTATAAATCCATGGACTTATGATAGTCTTAACCTAAGCAAAAAGTTTTCTAACAATATTTTTCTTTTAGACCCGCATGTAGTAGGCGAAGTATGGTGTAATATGCTTTGGCTGATGACGTGGAATATTATTCAGAGTAAAGGCCTTACGACAAATATTTATAATTCTGCAGCTGTTAAAGGCAATGCTGTAGCATTAAAATTAGTGCTTGAAGGAATGAAATTACAAAAATGCAGCCCAGGTTTTGTTGATGGACGTAATGGTATTTTAAAAGCAGATACATTATTATTTGGAGGTCAGTATAGCCCAATAATATGGCAGGCATTTGCGAGCAGAGGCTTAGGTTATAAAGCATCTGAAGGAAATTCTAATGATGTAAAAGATGGTGTTGCAGATTATAGTTTGCCTCCGGGATTACTTAAGAAAGATGTACAGGTAGAAGAAGCAATTGCACAAAACACAAACATTATTACAATTGCGCCAAACCCTGCCAGTAATAAAGTTACGCTTACAATAAACGGAAATAAAAAGCTGTTAAATATAGATTTACTTAACGCTTCCGGTCAACAATTAAAACATTTTAGTATTGCCGGTGAAACATTACAAATGAATCTTCCAAAACTTGCTTCTGGTATGTATTATATAAGAATAAGTGGTGAAGGATTTACTGAAACAAAAAAGCTTATTATTCAATAAAAATAAGGAACTACTTATAAAAAGCCCCATATTGTAACGGGGCTTTTTATATTTACTATTCAGTAATCTTTTTAATTCCTAAACCATTTTTCATTTTTAAAAAAATCATTTGTATTAAACTCATAGTAATCAGTTGGTACACCTGTTTAAGTCACATTTAGAGAAGATGTAGAAAGATTTCATTATGTTTTGTTTTGTTGAGAATAAATAAATATTTCTCATAAGAAATTTGTAAAATAAAAGATAGAGTTATTTATAATTGTATAGCAGCAAACTTTAAATCTATTAAATAATAAATCCTTAGCTGAAAACTAAGGACATTAATAATATCAAATTAATAATGAATTATTTTTCTAAATCTTCTTCCGTTGGTTCCGTTGAATTATTCTTCTCTTTGTTGAAGTCGTTTATACCTTTTCCTATACCTTTCATCATATCAGGAATTCTTTTAGCACCGAAAAGTACGAGTAATACAAGCGCAATTAGTAATATCTCTTGAATTCCCATAATTTAATATTTATTATTTACCAATGAAACTGATAAAGTAAATATACGCAAGTTTTATCATAATAGCTTCAATATACTGTCGTAAACATAAGTATTACCACAACGTTTTGTTATATAAAAAATAAAACACACGCAATATATTTACGTGTGTTACAAACTAAGAAGTAAATTTTTTACCAGTAATTCATCAAGGTTAGTGTTGTGCTGCAGTAAACGTAAATTTATTTTCGCACTGATAATAATTCTATCTGAAATTTTGTAACGATGAAAGTGTTTCAGTAATATATTAAAGTTTCATGATTTAACGAGCGATTGCCCTGCAAACCTCCGCTGTGTATAAAAAGTATATTTGAACCACAGCCAAAATAATTTTTTTCAGTAAGATTATAAATGGCATACAATGCTTTTGCAGTAGACACAAAATCAAGTGGCAGCTGATGTTTTATCCATACATTATTCATAAAATCAATCAACATTCGCGTATATTTTGCATAGCCACCAAAATGATAATCATGCAAAAGTTTTACACGACATTTCGCTTCATTATTTACTAAAAATAATATTTCATCATTCAGGTTTAAATTATTTTTCATTACACTAATGCCAATACATTGTTGATGTGATAAACACGCATTTGCAATACCGGCAAGCATAGTTCCTGTACCACACGCACAAACTATATAATTATAAATTGAAAGATCAGGAACAGACTGCAAAATTTCTGCGGCGCCTTTTGCACCAGTTTTACCATAGCCGCCTTCAGGAATAAAATACATTTCCGGGTTTGAATTTATTATAGAATGCTTATGCGCATATTCTGTGCGACTTAAAAACTTAAGTTGCATGTTCAATCCTTTTGCATCACTCAACGTTTGCGAATAAACGCTGGACTCTTCTCCTCTTATAAATCCAATACAAGAAATATTTTGTTTATTACATGCATAAGCGGTTGCGAGTATATGATTAGAAAACGCACCGCCGAATGTTGCAATAAAATTGTACTTATTTTCAGTTGCATATTGCAGGTAATATTTTAATTTAAACCATTTATTACCGCTTATAACAGGATGTATTTTATCAAGCCTTAAAACATGCACCTGAATGGCTGCATTTTTAAAGCAATCATCATCTAATTTATCAATAGAAATACCGTTTAATTGTAATTCACCTTGCAGATTCATTACCGCAAAAATAAGTTTTGCTCACAAGCAAATTTTGTTAGTGTAAATAACATCTTTTACAAAGCTTGAAATATTTTGTCGCATTTAACCCGCTTAAATGTCTTTCCTGCCCTTGTAAAATTTTATTTATGTAGTTTACTTTTACGTTGCGTTTGAAAGTTTCAAACAGTAAAATTATTAATCAATAAAATTAGAACTATGGCAAGTGTAAGTACTTATCTCAATTTTGCCCGCAATACAGAAGAAGCATTTAACTTTTATAAAATCGTTTTTGGCGGTGAATTTTTTGGCAACGGAATTACGCGGTTTGGTGATATTCCGCCAATGCCGGGTGGTATGCAGATAGCAGAAGAAGAAAAAAATCTTGTAATGCATGTGGAATTACGCATTTTAAATTCACATACACTAATGGGTACAGATGCGCCTGAAACAATGGGCTTTAAATTAAATTTCGGCAACAATAATCATATTAATCTGCAGCCGGATACAAGAAAAGAAACAGAAGATTTATTTAATAAATTATCTGAAGGCGGAAAAATTAGTATGGAATTACAAGATATGTTTTGGGGTGATTATTTTGGAAGTTGTACAGATAAATTTGGTGTACAATGGATGTTTAATTGTAATGAAAAAAAGTAATCAATTTTAAAATTTAAAACCTTTATTGGCTAATACAATAAAAGTTTTACATAACTTTTTAAGTACAATTTTTATAAAATGACAACACAAGAATTAGCTACACTTTTAGTAGAAATGTGCCGTAAAGGAGAAGTAGAAGAAGCAAAAGAAAAATTATTTTCTAAAGACATTATTAGTATAGAACCGGCTGAAGGCATTTTACCGAAAGAAACAAAAGGCATAGACGCAATAAGAAAGAAAGCAGAATTATTTATATCGCTGGTAGAAAATTTTTATGGTGATACTATATCTGATCCAATAATTGCAGGTGATTATTTTTCGCTTTCATGGGAATCTGATTTGCAAATGAAAGGAGAAGCCCGCAAAACAAACAGTGAACTTTGCTTGTATAAAACAAAAGATGGCAAAATAATTTCTGAGCAATTTTTTTATTAAAATTACTTACTAATAATTATTAGCAAATGATTGCAATTAAATCCGGCTTCATTGCTGGATATAGAATTTACTATTAATTATAAAACATTAAGTAAGCTTACAAAGTAAAAAGAATAATGCCATTGACAATTCTAAGTGCATTTCTTTATAAATCAAACTTTTGATTCTTCTTCAGCAAATAGATTGCCTGTTAGCAAGCATATGGAAAATTTTAATTCCTACTAATTTGGTAGGAATTAAAACAATACTTAATCTTGCATTATAACACAAAACAAACATTTCGTTTTAAGCTGTAAAGTATGTTCTTGCAAGTTCAGAAATGAATAATTTTTTAAAAAATCTACATCATTTAATAAAAACATTTACTAATTAATCATTATTAATATAAATATGGAGAAGCAAAATTTAGGTAAGCTAAATATTATAGTTGCCATATATGGGTTAAAAACTGTTACAGATTTAATAGCAAATCTTATAATAAACGGCAAACCTGAAACGCTAAGCTTTATGGTTGATAATCTTACTATAGGAGATGATGGATGGCGCGGGCAAAGAAAATCATTATTTATACTTTACAATTACGATGAAGGCGATTTGGAAGTAGCTGTTGCAAAAGAAGGTCATATATTATCTGTAAGTCCTAACAAAGTTCAGAAACCGAAACCAATCTCTATATAATGAAAGGCTATCTGTGCTTGCAGCAAGTTATGGTCCAAATGATGTTACTTATAAATTAAGAAGCCATATTTCACAGCACAACACTTTATCATTTACAGTAAATAATACATTATTCGGTGATACATGGTATGATGTTGCTAAAACTCTCGTAATTGTTTTAGGCTCTGAGAAAAAAGTTAGAGCAGTGGAGATTTTTGTAGAAAGAGAATCGTGCTATATAGATTTGAATGATGTTATACCTGCGTTATAATAGCTTACTAACTAAATATTCATTCAAGTTATTGCCTGACTTTCGATATGCTTTAAGCCCTTGCATTTTGTTATACATTTATTTAATCGGGTACCACTACAATATCAACGCATACTTAATAATTCCACATCAAAAATTAAAGTTGCGTGCGGTGGTATAGAACCGCCTGCGCCTCTCGCGCCATAACCAAGTGAAGAAGGTATAAATAATTTCCACTTGCTGCCAACAGGCATCAGTTGCAACGCTTCTGTCCAGCCGGAAATTACCTGGTGCACACCAAACGTTGCTGGTGCGCCGCGCTTATAAGAACTATCAAAAATTTTTCCATCAACTAAACTGCCTTCATAATGTACAGTAACCATTGTTGATGGACCAGGCTTTTTGCCATCACCATTTTTTATAACAAGATATTGCAAACCTGATGGCAGTGAAATAACGCCTTCTTTCATCGCATTATCTTTTAAGAATTTTTCCTGATCTTCTGTTTTTGCCTGGAACATGTCTTTCAATTTATCTTGTAAACTCATAAAAAAATTTAAGTTGCAAATATAGTTGATTGATATCGCGCTTTGCAATCAGTGATTTCTTATATCAACATACTAAAGTTTATAAAAATAGTCTTTACGTTAAATCATCTTAGGATAGCGAAGACGATTACCATACATAACTTAATTTTTTAGGGCAGTTAATTTTTTGTCGTTATCAAGCTTGCTATTATTATTTATTATAAATCTTCTTTCTCTGAAATTTATAAGCTGGTTTAATATTACTTTTTAAGATGCTGTTTTAATTTCATTTCTAAATCTGAAAATGTAAAAGGTTTATTTAAAATACCATCTGCATAATGTGCATGATAATCCAGCAGCGCAAGCGGATCAGCTGAAATCAAAATTATTTTTACAGAAAAAGGCAATATATTTTTTAAGTCTCCGGAAATAAATCTTCCGTCATCATCTTTTAAATTTATATCAATTAAAATAGCATCAGGCTTAACATCTAAAAGAGCATCAAGAAAGCCATCCGAGTTTTCAAATGTTGTTATTTCATAATCCTTTTTTTCGCCCCATGCTTTTATGGAAACAAGCACATCTTTTTCATCATCTATAACAAATATTTTTTGCATCTAATTTATTTTATATAGCAATTATTGAAATTAATTACACTCATTTTACAAATCTAAACTTCTGAATTGAACATCAATTAAATTTTGCAAACTGACTGGTTTTTTAAACCTGATTAAAAACTAGATATGTTTATCTTACTTGCCTCACTGAACTATTATTCAGTTGTGTAACTGAATAAAAAAAACGTTCCATAGAGTAAATAGATAACTGGCCTGAAGGTCCATTCAAATTATATTCGCAACCATGTGTAGCCCATGGCAAAGTAAGCAGGTAATTTTTTACTTTAAATTCATCCAGCGTTCCTTCAAGCATAACACTTTGTATATGCCACACATGTGCATCTAGACAACCATGTACTAATAATGTAGGAACTGATTGTGCCGTAACATGAAACAGCGGCGACTCTGCATTATATCTGTCCGGCACTTGTTCAGGCGTGCCTCCCAAAAAATCACGCTGTACTTTTTTTGAATCCATTACTAAAATATTATCGGGATGTTTATAACTCCAGGGCATGTTTACTGGTCCATAAAAAGCTGCAACACCTTTTACGCCGTTTTCGTTGCCGGTATAAGCCATAGTTAAGACAATCTGCGCACCTGCAGATCGTCCCAATAAAACAAAATTATTTGTATCAATTTTTAGTTCTGTTGCATGTTGCCTGAGCCATGTAAATGCTGCATGTACATCCTGCTGCTCTGCCGGGCTGTGAAATTGCGGAGCAAGCCTGTAATTAACAGTTGCTACCTGATAACCCGCATTGGCAAAATAATTATTTACTGCAGCAATTTCACTATTGTCACCACGTGTCCATGAACCACCATGCACAACAACTAAACAGGGACGTACGCCGGTAATAGCAGAAGGCGAAAAATTTAAAGTAAGATCAACACCTTCATGAATTGCGTAATGATAAGTTGTAAACACTATTTTTTTTGCACCATTGCCGGTAAACATTTGAAAAAAACTATAAGGTTTTGGCTGATGAAATCCTTTCATATCCTTATCCGAAACACCAAAAGAATTTTCAAGATCTTTATCAAGATGGCTGCCAACCATGTATGCTCTTACAATTGGCGAAGCGAGTATTAAAAAAGTTATTGTACCGAGAATAATAGAAACTTTTCTTAGCTTAACTGAAAAGTAACTCCATATAAGCAACAATAAAGCAGCAATCATAAATATCCACGGAAATTCAGGTACTGCAATACCAATATACCATGTGCTTCTGCTGGGTATTGGAAAAAAATTTACAAGTGATAATATAAAGAGTATAAACGTTAGAATGAAGCGTATCAAATTGCGTTTTTAATTTTTATATACGTTTAATTTTATAAAATAGAATGCATAGTAATTTTAAGCTGTTTTATATTCACGAAGATTTACAGATCAAAATATATTTTTCAAATTAACATGAGATAATCGTGTAATAATAACTGTTGGCTTGAAGATAAATTGTATATGAACAACAACTTCCTGAAAATAGTTGTATTTAAAGCAATCATAGTAACGTTATATATAATACTTTGCCGGTTATGTCTTATTTGGAAATATTAATAGAAGTTTTAAAAGCTTATGAAATAGATATTGTTGCTGTTGAAGGCAAGCATATAAAACTTCAAAACAATTTTGAAATAGAAGTTGAAAAAAATAAACTCTACAAGCTTATTAGCAACGGAAATATTATTGCTCCGTTTAACGATTTAAATGAATTATGCAGGTTTATATTGATGTATATGGGTAAATAATGTTTTCAAAACATACTACATGCTTCACACATAAATTCCACAACATAACCTCTTAATATTATTATACATTTTCCGGTTCTGATAATTGCCAATCAGGTCGTATATAATGGCATGTATATCCGGAAGGATGCTTCTGTAAATAATTCTGATGCGCTTCTTCAGCGTCCCAAAAGTCTGAAGCCGGAGCCACTTCTGTTACAATAGTTCCAGGCCATTTTCCGGATGCATTCATTTCACTAATTAAATCCTGTGCTGTTTTCTTTTGCTCTTCGCTTAGATAAAAAATAGCAGACCGATACGAAGTACCAACGTCATTACCTTGCCTGTTCTTCGTAGTAGGATTGTGAATCTGAAAGAAAAACTCCAGCAACTTGCGGTAAGAAATTTTTTCAGGATCAAAAATAATTGCTATTGCTTCTGCGTGCGTGCCATGATTACGATAGGTTGCATTTTTCACATCTCCGCCACTATATCCAACAACAGTTGATTTAACGCCAGGAATATCTCTGATCAATTCTTCTACTCCCCAGAAACAACCGCCGGCTAATATTGCTTTTTCGTTTGACATTTACTATGTGTATTTGTATTGATGAAAAGAAGTCAACTTTAAAGCCAACTTTTTTATCGGCAGGTTTGGCATGAATAGTTTCTCCGTTTTTGTTCACTTCATTTAAGCGCATTTCATTTTTGCCTGATTAACTCAACAGCTTATTTATATAATTATAACTGTTGGTTACATTCTGCAATGGCTGCGGCGCTCCATCCTGTTCTACAAAAAAATATTTCATTCCGGATTCTTTTGCATTATCAAAAATACGTTTGAAATCTATAATACCTGATCCTGCTTCGGCAGGTTGCATGTTAGTTTTATCAAGATCTTTTACATGCCATAACGGATAACGTCCGGGATGCAGTTTAAATAATGCAACCGGATCTTGCTTTGCTTTGGTTGCCCAGGCAAGATCAAGTTCCATTTTCACAAGCTCTTTATCTGTATTATCAAGAATATAATCAAAAGGACGATGACCTTCTATTTGATCAAATTCTGTTACATGGTTATGATACGCAAATTGAACACCATTCTTTTTACACGCTTCACCTGTTTTGCTGAAAACATCCACAGCAGTTTTTATTTCATCCAAAGTACTTACCGGAATACTTGAACAAACCAAATAACTTAATCCGCCCTCGGCAGCAGCATCAGCCAATTGCTGATAATTTTCAGTTAAGTTCAAAGTCTTTGGTGCATTTTTCATCTTTTCCATATAAGTTTTTATACGTGCAGAGTCTTCAGCGGTTTTAGCCATCTTCATAATCTGCGCTGTTGAAAAAGCAGCGCCGCCCACATGTGCGGAACGCCAATGCAAACCTGCATCTTTTACCATAGCGCTAAATTCTTTTGGTGTGTAGCCATAAAAATTTCCTTTTTGTGATCCTGCACTTTCCATTTCTTTATAACCAATTGCTGCAAGCTTTTGTAAAGTATTTTTTGTATCGGTTGTCATTAAATCTCCAAGCGTGTATAATTGAAGACCAATAGATATAGCTGCTTTTTTATCAAAAAAACTATTAGCCTTACCAAGCCTTGGTAATATTAAACCTGTTAAAGCAATTGTACCGGATTGTTGTAAAAATTTTCTTCTTGTAGCCATCGTTATTTTTTTTATAATGAAGATTAAAGATATTAATTCTATTCAAGGCTTAAAAGTTTTGGTTTACTAAAAGAATAATTCATTTGCTTTTATCTTCGCAATTACACATTTTCAGCAGTAAAATATTTATATGGAAGTCCATCACCATCCTGACATGCATCATAAAAGAAAAATTTTTAAAGAATATTTTTTAGAATTTTTAATGATTTTTCTTGCCGTAACAATGGGTTTTATTGCAGAAAATCTTCGGGAACATATCACTGATCGTTCAAAAGAAAAAGAATATATAACCGGCTTTATCCGCAATGCTGAAACAGATACGGCACAACTGCAATACATTATTAATTTCGATAAAAAACAGATAAAAGGCATTGATAGTTTTTTGCAGCTTGCGCATGTAAACATGGCTATTGATACAAACCGAAAAAATTTTTATTATCTTTTTATTAAATACTTTTTCAATTCAGCTTCTTTTAAAAGCAGCGATGCTACTCTGCAACAACTGAAAAGTACAGGTGATTACAGGCTTATTGAAAAAGATCATGTTGCAGATAGTCTTTCAAAATATGACGCAGATATTGCAGGTATTTATACCCAGGGCGCTTATTATGAATCTTATTTTAAAGAGATTATATCGAGGCTTGATGAAATTACCGATATGACTGTATTTAATGATACTTTATATATTAAAAAAGGAATAATGACGAACAAGTCTTTACCAGAACTAAGTGGTGATACAACCAAACTTCGTGTGTTGTTTAATAAAGTATTCGATTTTAAAATTATCACCAGCTCTTATGCAAATAATTATTTAACAACTGAATTACAAAATGCAACACAGTTAATTGCTTATCTTAAAAAAGAATACAGTATAAAAGATTAGTTATGATTTATCTGAAAAATCCATCAGTTCAATAAGATCGTTTTTTGTTATTAATGAGATTTACAGCTTTTATTTTTTCGAATATGCAGTTAATATATTTGATATGTAATCATTATTTTAGTGTAACATTTTATGAAACAACTTAAGCTTATATGTGCTGCAATGTTTGCATGCATTGTTTTAAAAGCACAATCAACAAACGATACAACTGCCATTAAACAATTACTGGAAAAAGAATCTGCAACATGGCGTGCAGGCGATATACAGGCGCATGCAGATTGCTGGCAGATTCAGCCTTATAGTAAAATACTAGTATCAACACCAGATGGAAAATCTTTTGCAGTTCCTCCGGAGCTTATGATGCATCCGCCGGAAAGTATGATGGGCAAAGGCGGCAATGCAGTAAATACTAATTATACATTTAGTATTCATGGCAACGATGCGTGGGTTAGTCATGATGAAACATCAACAGCAAAAGATGGCACAGTTTCTTATTCGCGTGAGATAAGAATTTTGGAGAGAATAAATAATCAATGGAAGCTGGTAGCGCAATCTATTCACGTGTATAAACCTTAATGAAAATTTTAATAAAGTTTAAGTTGCTACTTCTAAAATAGTTGCACTTTTTGTGTTGCATTTAAACTGAATATTAGTATAAAATTTATTTTACCTGTTCAAAAAAGAAAACACCTTTTTTATTAGAAATGGTAATATCAGGCAGCTTATTATTATTTAAATCTTCAACAACAAAACTTAAACCTATGCCTGAATCATCATCAATCAAATGCGCAATCCATTGCGGTTGTTTTCCAGGCTTAAATTCAAACCAATATAAAACAGCAGGTTCAAAAGCGCCGGGATCACCATCGTTATGCGCACGATAACGTTTACCGGTAATAAGATCAGGATAACCATCGCCATTTATATCTTTCATTACAAGTGCATGCGATTGTGAAAACAGTTTACTTATTTCATGTGTTTGCCAAACGATGTTTCCCGTTGAATCTTTTTTTTGTTCATGCCACCACAAGCCATAATTATGTGAAGACGAACTGATAATATCTTCATCGCCATCTTCATCAACATCATATACAAACATGTTCGCGCAATCTTCACCAAAATCTGCAGGATGAAACTGCCAATGTTGTTGCATTACGTCAGCCGGCGATTGCCACCAGCCACTTTTAATAATCACATCATTTTTTCCATCTTTATTTACATCACCCCAGCCAAGACCATGTGTGTAGCGATTTGTAGCAATCGTGCTGTTATTGCTGATAATAAAGCGATGCCAAACTGTATCATTTTTTGTATCAGGAGATTTTAACCAGATCACTTGCTTTGCCAAAGTATCATTACAAATAATATCATTCTTTCCATCTTTATCTACATCAACAAACGCAGGATTTTCAATACCGGCACCAGGTAAAATCATATGTCTTTTCCATAAACAATTTTTATTCTTTGGATTTTCATACCAAACACAAATACCGCCAGGTTGATCAAAACGGATTAGATCAATCCATCCATCGTTGTTTACATCTAATGCATAATTTAAAAATGTTGTGCTGTATTCCGGAACAGGATTAAGTGTATCTGCATGCAGCAAGTGTGGTTTCCATAAAGGTGCTTCATACCAATAATTACCAGCAAGAATATCTGTTTTACCATCATGATTTACATCACCAACGGCAACACCTTCAGAAACAAACTTGTTGCTTACAACATGTTTTATAAATTTTATTTGTGCATTACATAAAGACGATACACTACATAAAAAAAGAAAGAAAAGTAGTGTAATAACAGGAAAAAAAAATTTCATAACAAACAATAATTGCAGATAATAATGCAATATAAAATCTAATTAAACAAATAGAAACAAGTTTGCGTTATTGCGAAAAGAAAACAAAAATTATCATTGCAATAAAAATTTATCTAATACGTTTTTGCAATTGTAAAATCTAAATATCTTTCTATGAAACTGCAAAAGTTTATTTTGGGTGCAGCTTGCTTACTACTTATACATACACTTTACGCACAACAACAATCACCCAATGTTTCCGTTCATTTTGCATTTGATAAATACGACATCAGCACAACTGAGCTTGCTGCGCTTAAAAATTTTAAAGCAACACATCCAAATACTGAATCTGTTATTATTGATGGATATGCTGATTCTGCTGGCACTGATGAATATAATTATGCGCTTTCCTTACGAAGATGTAATGCTGTAAAACAAGCATTGAATTATGATGAAAATAAAACAGAAGTTGTTTTTAAAATAACTGCGCATGGTGAAAAGAATTTGCTTTATAAAACTGATCCTGAAAATCGCGTTGCAATTGTTTATGTAAATCAGAAAAAAGCAGTCGCAGTTCAGGAACAGGTTAAACTACAGGAACCAGTTGCAGTTGCACCTGAAAAAAAACCTGATACAATTATTGAAGTTAAACAGCAACCTGTTCCTAAACCAGATACTGTTGCAACAGTTGCTTCTGCAATACCAAAAGAGTTTGGAGATGATGCATCAGGATTAATAAAACAATTGAAAAATAGTAAAGTGGGCGAAAGTGTTGTTCTGTCTGATATACGTTTTGAACAGGCAAGTCATGTTTTATTAAAATCATCCAAGCCTGCATTAAATTCTATGCTGGATGCGCTTAAAACATTGCCATCAATACAAATGGAAATACAGGGACATATGTGTTGCGATGATCCGCTTACCGTAGATGGTTTTGATATTGATACAAAAGAATTCAGCTTAAGTTATAACCGCGCAAAAACAGTTTATGGTTTTTTGGTGCAGAATGGTATTGATACATCACGTTTAACTTATAAAAGTTTTGGTACGCGCAAGCGTCTTGTTAATCCTGAAGTTACTGATGAAGACAGAAGCAGGAACAGGCGCGTTGAATTTTTAATTACAAAAAAATAAATACCTGTAATTTCTATAAACACATCCATATGCAAAATAATTTAAAAACGTATATCACAGTTTGTGTTATTGCATGTTGCTTTTTTAGTTTCAATATTATACAAGCGCAAAAAAATAGTGGCGCAAATGGTAATTATATTATATCATCTATAAACCTGGAAGATAACAGCATGCAGGACACATTACAGAACGTGCCTGTATTTGAAGATGCAGATATGAATTGTCTTTTAAACAGCAAATGGCAATTTTCTAATGGTGAAGGTTTTTATAAAATAGATGATGCAAATGGATGTACTAAAGGTGCGCGACAAATAGCATGGAAATTTTTTAATCTTAAAGATTCTAACTATTTTCAATTTTGCAGAACGTCTGCTGTACATGGTGTACGTGCAGATGTACATGATATTTATATCTGCGATGTAAAGTCATCAGAAAAAGAAACGTTTACGCTGCGCTATCCAATATTATTTGCTGATAAACCAAATGCAATTTTATTTACGTTTACAAAGCAGTAATTATGATTAATTTTTTTCTATTTTACATTACACTTCACTTTCTCGAACACGCTATAATTTTCATTATATAAAAAAATATCGTTTATATAATTCAGGCTGAAATAAATTATTAGTTTTAATTATGGTAAACATATATCGTGAAAATGATAAAATAATTTTTAAAGTAGAAGGCTGGGATAAATTATTTGCTTTTAAAAGCAGTCTTGAAATTCCGGTAACACACATTATTTCTGTTTATGCAGATCCTAATATTCAAATGAATTTTTTAGACAGCATAAAACTTCTTGGTACAAGCATTCCTCAACTCTTCAGAGCCGGATCGTTTTATCAGCATGGCGAAATAATTTTTTGGGATGTTAGAAATACAAATAATGTAATTGTAGTTGAGCTTGAATATGAGCATTTTAAAAAACTGGTTATTGAAGTTGATGATCCCGCAAAAGCAATTGATATTATTAAAGGCAATCTATAAATCTGTCTGAACTTCAGTCTCAAAAAAATCAAACAAAATTTTTATTTCTGTGCAGTTAATGCTTTACGCTTACTTTCCATATTGTATTACTTGCATCATCTGTTACAAGCATAGAACCATCATTAAGAATTGCCACACAAACCGGCCTTCCATATACTTTACTTTTTTTTGCGTTAGCGATAAATCCTGTTAAAAAATCTTCAGGCGCGCCGGCTGGTTTTCCGTCTTTAAAAGGAATGAATATTATCTTGTATCCTGCTAATGTTGAACAGTTCCATGAACCATGCTGCGCTATAAATGCACCATTATGATATTTTGCAGGAAACAATTCTTTCGTATAAAAAGTTAAACCAAGCGATGCAGTGTGTGCACCTAATGCAACATCCGGTACAATTGCTTTTTCTACAAGATCAGGTCGCTGATCTTTAACACGCGGATCAATATTTTTACCGAAGTAAGAATAAGGCCAACCATAAAAACCACCATCTTTTATACTGGTAAAATAATCCGGAACAAGATTGTCGCCAAGATTATCTCTTTCATTTACCACTGCCCATAAAGTATTTGTGCCCGGTGCCCAATCCATACCAACAGGGTTGCGTAAACCACTTGCATATATCCTTTTATTACTGCCATCAATATTTACTTCAAGTATGTTCGCTCTGCCTGTTTCATTATCCATTCCATGTTCTGCCGCATTACTGCCCGAGCCAACGGAAATATAAATTTTATCACCGCTTTTATTAGCAACGATATTTCTTGTCCAGTGATTATTATAACCTTCTCCGGGCAGATTAACAATAGGTTTGCCTTTACCTTTTAAAACAGTATCACCAATTTTATAATTAAATTGAAGCAATGCATCTGTGTTGGCAACATAAAAATGATTGTTCAAAATAAGCATACCAAATGGTTGATTTAATCCTTGCGCAAAAACATAACGGCTTTCATAAATTCCATCTTTATTACTATCACGAAACATAGTAATACGATTAGCACTTTTACCAAAGTGCTGCGTTTTTATTTTGCGAGAAATACTGGCGCCGAATTTTACAATACCGCTTAATTTAGTGTTAGCTTCAGATACAAAAATATCACCGTTATCTGCAACATATATCCAGCGCGGGTTATCAAGTTTGTCGGCAAATTTTGTAACAATAAATCCTTGCGGTGCTATTGGTGTTCTTTCATCATGCCAGCATATTACTTTACTAAAATTTCGTTTTGATTTTGTTGCAAATGGTGGTGGCAATGTATCATTTAAAAAAACTGCAGAACTAATTTTTAGCAACGCGACTTTTTTGTATGAAAAATTATTTCCGAAAAAAATTACTGAACTAAATAAAAACAGTAAGCTGCTTTTTATCATGATAGCTTTTTTGAAGAATTAAACTTTTACTCAAACAATATAACGATGCAAAAAATAAATTACTTTAAGTTCGTCAATATTTTATCTATTTATAAATACAAAAGCTGTGCTTAAATTTTATAAGTACAGCTTTTAATTGTAATAGTAAAAAGAGTCACATTTATTCAACAACCTGCGCAAGCTTCATCTGCGGTATACAACCGGCACGAAAAGTATTTACAACAGATTTAGGAGTTAGCACTAGTGATTTACCAACAGCTGAAAATGATTTCTTTTTTGTATAACCTTGAGACGTCCATAAATATAAATGCTTATTAAATACGAGGTAAGGTTGATTGTCAGTAGTAATGAAAGTTCCATTGGGAAGGTTGCTGTTATTTTCTTCGTACGTTTTCTTAGAACCATTTTTATTCATTCTTTCATTGTGTAAAATTTCATCTATATATTGGATAGATGTTTTATCAGTGAATTTATATTCAGGATTCCCTTTCAGCCATGATGTTTTAAATTTATTATAATCATCTCTGCGGCATTCAAAACAAGGGCGATGACCAGCAGCAAATGCAGTTGCTTCATCCATAAAAAATAATTCTGTATAAAGATTGGGCGCCATTATTTCACGCTTTCTTCCTTTAAATTCAAGTTTGCAGGTTAGCCATGCTTTTAATTTAAACGGGCGAACAATTTTACGATTTAAATTATGAATGTGACCACGGTTGCCCATCCATAAACCGCGTGCCGGTGTTTGAATAATTTCTCCGAAAGGATTTACACGATTCTGCATTTTATTAAATAGTAAGTAAAATTCTTTATATAAAATTATCTTTTACGATTATCTAAAAATCTGTTTTTATTAAATCCGCTTTCAAATGATTTTGAAACTCGGCAGCGTGTGTAGCCATATTTAATTCAAAATAAAAATTATTTTCATCAACTGTAAATATCCTTTGCGATCTTATTGTTTTGGCATCTTCCAAAATGGAAATATTATTAAAGTAAAGCGATTGTTTTCTGCATTTATCAATTCAAGCATTTCCATTCTGCCGCCAACCTGCATACTGTGTAATAAAATTTTATCTTCTTCTAAAATAATAAATCCTGCATCCCAAGATACAGTATGTCCGTTTTCTGTATCATTTTTATACCATGTTTTTGATTATAAAAAATGGAATCTTTGTATTCATCCGGAATATATTCAAGATGCTCTGTATAAAAAGTATCGTTAATGGTTGGATATTTTGAAAAGCCTTCGCCAATCCACTTACCGGCAAATAATTTTTTGATGTTCAGGAATGTTTTTTTCATATTATAACTTTCAAGTTAAAAGTAAAATGTATTCATTCAATACAATATAAAATTAGAATTGAACAATATACAGAAACCCATTTCTTGCGGAATTTTAATCAACCTAAAAATAATCTCAGCAAGAAACGGGTTTTATAAAGATGTGTTAATTGATAATTTTGTGTTTGAAAATTTATATTATGCATACAAGAAAAAAACATTCGAGCAATACTGAATATAATTTAACGGATTTAAAATTGATAGATAAACCATCATTAAAACAAAGAATTAATAACACACTTTTTAAAACTGATACATCATTTATTTTAAAAAAATGGCAAACCGGTCATGAAGTATTAAACATGTTTTATAAAATTGAGGATACAATAATTGGCGAAGTTTTAATTGCAGCTACTGAAAAGGGAATTACGTTTCTTGGTTTTATAAACGACAACATGAAATATATTCTTGAAGATTTGAAGAGAAGATTTCCACATAATAAATTGATAGAACAAGAAACAAACTTGTTGAATGAAGCTTTTGATCGTATCAACAATACTTCATCAAAATCTGTTTTGCATTTGCACATGAAAGGCACAGCATTTCAATATAAAATTTGGGAAAAACTAATGCTCATACCTGCAGGCGGATTATCAACTTATGGTAAACTAAGTGGAGAAAGTAAAGATGCACGTGCCATTGGTGGCGCTGTTGGCGCTAATCCTGTAAGTTATTTTGTTCCATGTCATCGTGTTGTTCGTTCTGATGGTAGTTTTACTGGATATTTTTGGGGTAATAAAATCAAAGAGAAATTACTTGTTTATGAAATTTCAAATACTGTTGAAAAAAGAAATGATAGTTCAAATAAATTTACAGTTAGTGAAGCAATATGAAAACGCAGCAGGAGTTAGATTATGCCAGGATTGCAGAAGCGATCAGTTTCTTTAAAGAAAATTTTAAATCACAGCCAAATCTGGAAGATGTCGCGAAACATGTTCATTTAAGTCCGTTTCATTTTCAGCGCATGTTCTTAAATTGGGCTGGTGTAACGCCAAAACAATTTCTTCAATATCTAAGCGCAGAACATGCAAAAGAAATTTTAAAAAACACGAATGCAAATCTTTTTGATACTGCATTTGAAACAGGTTTATCAGGCACAGGAAGATTGCACGATTTATTTATTAAAGTAGAAGGGATGACGCCGGGCGAATTTAAAAACAGTGGCGCTTTTTTACATATAAATTATTCTTTTGCTGATACACCTTTTGGTAAAGTGATCGTTGCTTCAACCAATAAAGGTATTAGTCACATGGCTTTTGTTGATGAAGGAGAAACGAAAGCTTTGGAAGAATTAAAAATGAAATTTTCAAATGCAGTATATAATCAACTCGTTGATAGAATACAACAAAATGCTTTATTTATTTTTACACAGGACTGGAATCGTTTAGATGAAATTAAATTGCATTTAAAAGGAACAGGTTTTCAAATTAAAGTTTGGCAAACGCTTTTAAAAATTCCGCCCGGCGGATTAACTTCTTATGCTGAACTTGCAAAAAAAACCGGTTATAAAAATGCTTCAAGAGCAGTAGGAACAACGGTTGGCAATAATCCTGTTGCATTTTTAATTCCATGTCATCGCGTTATAAAAGCAACCGGCGAGATTGGTCAATATCATTGGGGCAACATTCGTAAAAATGCGATGATTGGTTGGGAAGCGGCGCTAAAAAATAAGATTGCTTAAAAAATAATCTTATACTCTTCCAAAAATACTTTAATTTATAAATTCAAATCCATATAGTTTTTAATTGCATTATCAGAAATAAAATAAATGTTGTAATAGCTTTACAAAAATAAAAGATGCGTCAGAAATTGTTTGTCATTTTTGTTTGTTTAATAGCTGCATGCGCTTCTCCAAAGTATAAAAACCCGCATGTAATAATTACAACAAAATTTGGTGATATTGAAGTGGAACTTTATCCGGAGCAGGCACCAAAAACTGTTGCTGCATTTTTATCTTATATTGATTCAGGTTATTATAATAATGCAACGTTTTATCGTGTGCTAAGAGATGATGAGCAACCATCTGATGCACCAAAAGCTGAACTGATACAAGGCGGCATTTGGCAAACAAATTATAAACTTGCTGCTACCATTCCGGGTATTACGCATGAATCAACCAATCAAACAAAAATTCTGCATACAGATGGAACTATTTCTTTAGCAAGAGCAGCGCCGGGAACAGCCAATACAGAATTTTTTATTTGTGTGGGAGATCAGCCCGGCTTTAATTATGGCGGCGCAAATAATGCAGACGGGCAAGGTTATGCTGCTTTTGGAAAAGTTATAAAAGGTATGTCTGTGGTAAAAAATATTTACAATGCGCCTGAAGATGATGGAGCGTTTGATCCGTTAGTCTACATTCGAAAAATAAAAAAGTTATAGTATTAAAATATTTTGATTACCTAAAAAAAATTGTTGCAGGCCTGTAAATGAAAATGTTACAATAAAAAAAACGGCTTCTTATTTGTATATATTGACATTCAAAAAATTTTAATGCTAAGCAACTTCAAGAAGATTTACCAACCTTTTGCAAAATTGCTTGCAAGCAAAAAATTGCATTTATCAAAGTCCTTAGAATTTAATACATCTTTTAAACAAGAACTTGCTCATAATTTAGATTTTGTTCGCTATACGACTCTTGAGCTTTGTTGTAATGAAGTCAAAAATAATAATGTGAATGGCAATATTGCTGAATTAGGAGTTTATAAAGGAGATTTCGCAAAACGTATTAATCAATTATTTCCTACTAAAAAACTTTACTTGTTTGATACTTTTGAAGGATTTGATCAAAAAGATATCATTATAGAAAAACAAAAATCTTTTTCAAATGGAAAACAGGATTTTTCTAACACGAGTGCTGAACTTGTTTTAAGCAAAATGAAATACCGTGAGAATTGTATTGTTAAGAAAGGCTTTTTCCCTGATTCTGCTAAAGGTGTAGATGACAAATTTTGTTTTGTAAGTATTGATGCTGATTTATATGAGCCAATCTTAAGCGGCTTACAATTTTTTTATCCAAAACTTGAACAAGGTGGCTATATTTTTGTTCACGATTTTAATAATGATTTATATAAAGGCGCTAAGAAAGCAGTTCTTGAATTTTGTGCTGTCAACAACATAAATTACTTACCAATTCCCGATAGCGGCGGCACAGCAATAATAACAAAATAAATTTCTTTATTGTTGTAATTTGGCGTCCTTCATTTATGTCGAATAATAAAGTTAGTCCACAAGAAATTTCAAGCGAAAATTCTATCGAAGTTTACGGAGCACGCGCCCACAATCTTAAGAACATTGATATTAGTATTCCAAAAAATAAATTAGTTGTTATAACCGGTATTAGTGGCAGCGGAAAATCTTCGCTGGCTTTTGATACTATTTATGCAGAAGGTCAGCGCCGTTATATGGAAACTTTTGGTGCTTATGCCCGACAATTTATCGGCGAAATGGAACGGCCTGATGTAGATAAAATAACAGGTCTTTCACCGGTAATTTCCATCGAACAAAAAACAACGAATAAAAACCCGCGATCAACCGTTGGTACCATAACTGAAATATACGATTTCATGCGCCTGTTGTATGCACGCATTGGCGAAGCATACAGTTATAATACGGGTAAGCAAATGGTGAAATGGAGTGAAGAGGAAATAGTAAATAACATTTTTCAAAAATTCAATAATAAAAAAATTTCTTTGTTGGCGCCATTAGTGCGCGGGCGAAAAGGGCATTACCGCGAATTGTTTGAAGAGATAAGAAAGAAAGGTTTTGTAAAGGTGCGTGTTGATGGTGAGATAAAAGATATTATAGCAAAAATGCAGGTTGACCGTTATAAAATTCATGATATAGAAGTAGTAGTTGATCGTTTAAAAGTAAGTGATGAATTCAGAACGCGCTTAAGTCAAAGCGTTCAGCAAACATTAAAAATGGGTAAAGATTTAATGTTTGTTGATGTGGAAGGTGAAAATAAAATTTCATCATACAGCAAACAATTAATGTGCACCGATACAGGCTTATCATATGAAGAACCTTCGCCCAATGCATTTTCATTTAATTCACCTTATGGCGCCTGCCCAACCTGTAAAGGTTTAGGCACAATGTTTAAAGTAAACATGGAAGCAATAATTCCTGATGCTTCATTAAGTATAAGCAACGGCGGTATTGCGCCGTTGGGTGAAGAGCGTGAAGCATATGTTTATCGTTCAGTGCAGGAGATTGCGAAGAAAAATAAGATTTCGCTTAATACGCCCATCAATAAACTTCAACCAAAACAATTAAATATTTTATTGTATGGAAATGAGGACGGCGAAGAGATTGAAATTGATTTTGAGAATACTAAGGTTGATGCGAACGCGCCGTATGAAGGAATTGTAAACATGTTGAAGCGTTGGTTTAACAGTGGTTATAGTGAAAGCCTGCGTGATTGGGCTGAACAATATATGCAGTTGATGCCTTGCCAAACCTGTAATGGTGCAAGATTAAAAAAAGAAAGTCTTTGGTTTTTGGTTGATAAAAAAAACATTTCGGAATTAAGTGAAATGAATTTGGATAAGTTATATGCATGGATTGACGGCATTGAATTAAGATTAAGTAATAAGCAACGCACCATTGCAAAAGATGTTATTAAAGAAATTCGTGAGCGCTTAACTTTTTTATTAAATGTTGGGCTAACGTATTTAACATTAAACCGTGCATCAAAAACTTTAAGCGGCGGAGAATCTCAGCGTATAAGATTAGCAACGCAAATAGGTTCGCAGCTGCAAGGCATAACATATATATTAGATGAACCTTCTATCGGTTTACATCAAAGAGATAATCACCGTTTAATATCTGCATTGCAAAATCTGCGTGATATTGGAAATAATGTTTTAGTTGTTGAGCATGATAAAGATATTATGTTAGCTGCTGATTATTTAATTGATATTGGTCCAAAAGCTGGCTATCATGGCGGAAAAATTGTAGCGGAAGGCGCACCAAAAGATATGCTGAAGCTAAACACATTAACAGCAGGTTATCTTAACGGCATTCATACAATAGCAATACCAGAGGAAAGAAGAAAAGGCAACGGTAAAAAGTTGGTATTAAAAGGCTCGAAAGGAAATAATTTAAAGAATGTTGATGCAGAATTTCCGTTGGGAAAATTTATTGTTATAACCGGTGTAAGTGGTAGTGGAAAATCAACGTTAATAAATGAAACCTTATACCCGATTCTTTCCAAACATGCATTTAATTCTAAAATGCAGCCGCTTGAATACAAAAGCATAAAAGGATTAGAGAATATTGATAAAGTAGTTGAGGTAGATCAATCGCCTATTGGCAGAACACCAAGAAGTAATCCTGCAACTTATTGCGGGTTTTTTACGGATATCAGAACATTGTTTGCATCTATACCCGAAGCAAAAATTCGTGGTTATAATACAGGAAGATTTTCATTCAATGTAAAAAGCGGACGTTGCGATGTATGTGAAGGCGGCGGTATGCGTGTAATTGAAATGAATTTTTTGCCAGATGTTTATGTGCCTTGCGAAAAATGTAATGGAAGACGTTATAACCGCGAAACATTAGAGATTCGTTATAAAGGAAAATCAATTGCAGATGTATTAAATATGACAGTAGAAGAAGCGGTAGAATTTTTTCAAAGTGTTCCATACATTTTTAGAAAAATAAAAGTGCTTGATGAAGTTGGACTGGGATATATAACACTTGGGCAAAGCGCTGTAACGCTTAGTGGTGGCGAGGCGCAGCGTGTAAAGCTTGCTACTGAATTATCAAAACGCGATACCGGAAAAACATTTTATATTTTAGATGAGCCAACAACAGGTTTACATTTTGAAGACATTCAGCATTTGCTGGATGTACTAAATAAACTGGCAGATCGTGGTAATACAGTTTTAGTGATTGAACACAATCTTGATGTAATAAAAGTTGCCGATCATGTTATTGATCTTGGACCTGAAGGTGGTGATGGTGGCGGAAAAATTTTGTTTGAAGGAACGCCTGAAGAACTTATAAAAAATAAAGAAAGTCATACGGCAAAATTTTTAAAAGCAGAGTTGAATTAAATCAGAATTGATCTTTACTTTTTTCATTCTGAAAAAGATAATTATACTGCCTGAGATATTTAAAGCTCATAAGTATATGCAAGCCTAAAACTATTGCATAAACAAGAAAGAAATAAGATACAATACGCAAATAATTTTCTACCTGAGTCTCATCCATTTTAACTTCGGTGCCTGCAGTTTTCATGGTTTGTATTGTAAGCTGATGAAGCACATCAGGATGCATAATAAAAATAATGCATTGGCTTATCATTAAAATAGCAAATGGTATACTTATAAGTGCATTTATTTTTAGCAGATCTTTTAAAGTTTTGCCAAGATATTTTTTTCCATCGATACCGTTAATTAAAAACTTGAGCGAAACAAAGCTGTATATAACAATACAAATAAGTAAAAATAAAGGAACTAATATAGGCGGATTACTAATAGCTGCACCAATTAGCAATATAATAAATATGCTAAAAATTACTGCCATTGGCACCAATAAAAAACTAAATATTCGGTAAATAGTAAGTTTCATTTTAAAGAATTGCGGCAAGATAAGAGAAGCCTTCAATGCTTGAAAGAATTAATTTTTAAATTTTTAATTGCAGCAAAAATTATTAACTAAAATTTCCGAGGCTTCATATTAACATTAAACAACTATAACACCGTAAGAAAAAATTATTTGTTATTAAACCAGATAATAAGCAAGTAAAGCCAAGCAATAAAGTTTAAACCTTTACTTTTATGAAAATATAAAATATGAAGTTATTTGTAGCCGGGCTTCCTAACGATTTTGATGATGTTGATTTAAAGGAAATGTTTGAATTATACGGAACAGTTACATCTTCAAAATTAGTTACAGACAGAGCAACAGGCAGAAGTAAAGGATTTGGATTTGTTGAAATGCCTGATAAAATGGAAGCAATGGAAACAATACAAATATTACATGATGCCAAAATAAAAGGGAAAAAACTTTCTGTACAAAAAGCTGAGGAAAACCCAAGTGGTAACAGTTTCAAAAACAGAGATAATTTTAATAAGAGATATTAAAGATTATTTTTCTGATCCCACATTGGTTGCTGAAATCTAAACAACTTCTGTATTATATTTATTCCAGTGTAAAACCAGCTTCTTTTACATCCTGAGAATTGCCGCCTATGTAAACTTTAAAATCGCCCGGCTCATAAATATATTTTAATTCCTCATTATAAAATTTTAATTGATTCACATTGATTGTAAAAGTTACCTGTTTGCTTTCTCCTTTCTTTAAAAACATTTTCTGAAAACCCTTCAGTTCTTTAACCGGTCTTACAACAGAGCCAACAAGGTCTTGTATATATAGCTGCACCGTTTCTTCTCCATCATAATTTCCATTATTTGTTATTGTAACAGTTGCTTTTATTGATTGATCTGCTTTCATTGTTGATCTGTTCAGTTGTATATCGCTATAATTAAAATTGGTATAACTCACTCCAAAACCAAATGGAAATTTAGGATAGATAGAAAGATCAATATATGCTGATCTGTAAAACCGGTCGCTGTCGCTTGTTGCAGGTCTGCCTGTATTGAAATGGTCGTAATAAATAGGAATTTGTCCTTCTTCTTTCGGAAAACTTATTGGCAATTTTGCCGAAGGATTATAATCACCAAACAGCACATCGGCAATAGCATCGCCGGCTTCTGTTCCCAGCCACCACGTGTATAAAATTGAAGGAACATGATCTGCTGTCCAGTTAAATATCAGCGGTCTGCCTGCATTAACGAGCACTACAACTGGTTTGCCTGTTGCATAAATTGTTTTTACCAATTCTTCCTGCATACCCGGCAAATGAATATTACTGCGGCTCTTTGCCTCACCGCTCCAGTCGCTTGCTTCACCCACGCTCATGATTACAACATCTGCCTGTTTTGCTGCTTCAATTGCTTCAGCAAAACCAGATTGCGAACTGTCGTTTATCTCGCATCCTTTTGCATAAATCAGTTTTGCATTGGCTCCCAATTTGTTTTGTATGCCCTGCAATTGTGTAACAATTCGTGTTGTATCATCCGGCCAGGAATAGGACCAAAAACCAAGGTTGTCGCGTACTGCTTTTATAAACGGACCAATCAAAGCAATTGTTTTTGTTTGTTTGCTTAACGGCAGCAACCGGTTCTCATTTTTAAGCAGCACGATACTTTTTTCTGCGATCCTTTTTTCTGCCTGTAAATTCTGCTTATTATCCCATTGCTGTTGTTCTCTTTCTTTATTGCAGAATTTAAAAGGATCATCAAACAATCCCATTTCAAATTTTTTACGAAGGATACGTTTTACCGCATCATCTATCAATGCTGTTTTTACCTTTCCGTCTTTTATAAGCTTTGATAAATTATTTATATAACTGCGACTTTCCATATCCATATCGCAACCTGCGATTACTGCTTTCAACGCAGCATCAAAACCATCTTTTGCAAAACCATGATTGATCATTTCACCAACCGAGCCCCAATCGCTTACTACGAAACCTTTAAAATTCCATCTGCCTTTAAGAATATCTCTTTGCAAATATTTATTTCCTGTAGCAGGTATTCCATTCAGATCGTTAAATGAATTCATTACTGTAGCAGCACCCGCATCAATTGCTGCTTTGAATGGTGGTAAATAAGTTTCCCATAAAGTGCGTTCACTCATATCAACAGAATTATAATCCCTTCCGCCAATAGCTGCGCCATAAGCAGCAAAATGTTTAACGCAAGCCATTACTGCTTCTGTATTTCCCAACCCTTTTCCCTGAAAACCTTTTACTCTTGCAATAGCAATTGCCGATCCTAAATAAGGATCTTCACCAGCGCCTTCCATCACTCTCCCCCACCGCGGATCGCGGGCAATATCTACCATCGGCGCAAACGTCCAGTGCACACCTGCTGCCGCAGCTTCCGTTGCAGCAATCCTTGCAGACAACCGGATAGCTGCAGTATCCCAGCTTGCTGCTTCTGCAAGTGGTATTGGGAAAATTGTGCAATAGCCGTGAATAATATCCTGACCAAACAATAATGGTATTTTCAATCTTGATTCCATTGCTATTTCCTGCAATTCCCGGGTGTGTTCTACACCTGTTACATTCAACATTGAACCCAGCATTCCTTTCCTGATTTGGTTTTGTTTGTCACCATCTTTCGTTATTGGGCCGGTAGCGTCCCAATCACCATTGTATTGATTCATCTGCCCGATCTTTTCAGCAAGCGTCATTAATTTTAAAACTGAATCAACTTTCTGATCAATTGTTTTGCTTTGAGTAATACAAACAGAAAATGGCGCAATGCTCATCAGGCATGCAAGCAGCATTGCATACTTTTTTTTCATTATCATGAAGGTAATATGTACAGGCAATTTAATTACTATTGCGTTTCGTTTAATCATTGTACATGATATTAGTGAGGAACAGCTTGTCTTTTGTAATGTGTACAAATAATTTAAATGCCTGGCAGAATTAAAGGGCTTAGGATTGAAGAAGTCTCTGCCAGGCTTAGGGTTGATTATAATTTCATTTTATATCATGATATTTTTCTTCAAGGATATAATGCTTTAAAGCTAGTGGCTTAATTTATTGCATACAATATTACTTGTACTATAATTTATGGTATTTGTACTATTGGAAATTTGCATATTATTTATTATTGCTCACCTTAAAAATCTCCATTCTTATTACATAGATCACAAGCCCGGCAATGTTGTGCACATTTAATTTTTTCTGTATTTTGGCACGGCAAGCCTCTATAGTACGTTCACTTAAGTGCATGTTTTTTGCAATTCTTTACTTGTTCTTTCCAAAAATGAGCTGAATTCTTAATTCTATTGCATTCAATTCAACTCTTCTTCAGGTTGACGTTTATTAGAATTATTTTTTAAAACGATTTTAGTTAGCTGACTTACAGTATTGCGGCAGTAATAAGTACATCGTTTATATACAGTGCGTATGCCTCAATAATTTCATTCTTTGCCGAATTCGTTAATAAGTATCCTGATGCTCCGGCCTCCAGCATATCACAATAAAACTGTCTTCATCAAAAACAGTAAAGCCGTTGCAGTGTGCCGGTTACCTGTTGCAAGGTTCTGTTTTTGCTTCAGAAAAATGCCTACTCCTGCCATCAGAATAAAAAAGCTATAAATATAATATGCTGGTTCCAGGAAAGCTTTACTATGATACCACCACAGGAACAAGGGAGGTTTTTATCAAAGCTGAGCATGACAATCAAAAAAGTGGTAAAGAGCAGCATCAAGATCATTGCAGCATATAAACCATAGTGCAAATATTTTATCATGAAGAGTGAGATCACTATAACCAGCTCCAGTATGGGAACAAATCAGGATAAAATATCTGCATATTTACCAATGGAGGTGCACCTTGTACAGGTGATTTAGTTTCAAATGCGGGAGTAAGAATTTCAAATTCAGGAGCATTGTTGAGAAAGTCGACAGTCAACCGTACATAGCAACTGTTAGAGAAATGGTTCAACTTACACCAGATTGAAATCCCTATTATCGTGCTATATCCATTTAGGATAGTTCTTCCTATTTCTATCCTTTCTCCATGGCTTCCCCATGGCTTCACAATGAAGTCAGAGGATAATGAAAATTTGATAATTGACAGTTGATAATGGGTTGATAGTTGACAGCCCACGGACCACAGTTGAAGTTATAGTTTGTGGTTGGTAGAGTTGATAGTTCATGGGTGATGGATCGTGAAAAATGGAGAATCAATCATTAGTCGACGGACCACAGTCCATGAACTACGTTGATCGTTCATTGGGCAAGGTTCATTAGGAATAGCGAATGGATAATGGACAATGGTTGATGGCCGATAGTCCGCGGACCCGTTGACCACAAGCAATCATCTCCATGCCACCAGCCAGCGGTTATGCTCCAGCGGGCGGCGCTCAGCCAGCAAAAATCTCCACCAGGCATTTTTAATGATCTTTGTATTGTATCCGTGCTGCATAAGAAAACCGGTACAATCCTTTTCAAGTTGTAAAGAATGGGTTTCAATCAGCAAAAAACAATTATTGTTTTTCAACAGTTGGGTCGCGCCCTGTAATACCGTTAATTCTCTTCCTTCCACATCCACTTTAATTAATAATTTATTGTTTTTAATGTCAAAGCTGTCAAGGGATAACTGTTGTTTATCATTTGTATTTGAAACAAATTTGAAAAATTGCTCGTAGCCGCTATATATATTATTTAAACTGAGATGCGTAGTTTGTATTTCTTTAAATCCTGTGTTTCCGTCAAAGAGATACAGTGCTCCGGAAACATTATATTTCCTGAATAACAAACTGTAGTAGCCATCGGAAGCGCCCACGTCAAAAAATACTGCGCATTGTTTTGAAAAATCAACAAATAAAGCTTGTATTTCGCGTTCATCTGCACCAATGATTCTTTGAAACTTATAATCAGGGTCAATGTGCATCCTTATACCCCGCGCCCTGCCAAACAGGATCTTTCTTTCCCGCAGCCCATTGCCCAGCAACAACCGCTTTATGAAGTTATAGAATTTGTTTTTTCTTTTTTTGTACTTATTAAAAGACATAGACAGTTAAAACTTAATATTTTTATGCCGCAATTAGTAATGAACTGCTGTTACCGGCTTTTCCAGCATTATTGATATTTCACATGATAAAAAGATCGGATTAGTTAAAAGCTTTATTTACTGCCCATACTATGCCCCAGGTTAAACCACTGACTTCATAATGTAGAATTTCAAAATGTACGTCTTTCAGAACTTCTTTGATACTGGTGTGATCATGTGTTTCATCAAGGTGGTATTCAAGTGTTATCGCACGTACTTTTTTTAATGATGTTTTATCTTTTAATATCTCCCATTCGGCGCCTTCGCAATCAAGTTTCAATAAATCTATTTTGTCGCCCAATCTTGAAATTACATCCCCAAGAGAAACCTGGGGAATATGCCCGGTTTCTGACAAGCGTGTTTTTCCATGGAGGCTGTCTTCTTTTGTTTCCATTTCAATGCGGCCATTTACCAACCCCACTGCCTCATTATAATATTTGGCACCGGCAAAATCTGCATGATATTTTAACTGTTTTAATACAGATGAATTAGGCTCATAACCATGTATTTCGGCAAGGAAAACATTACGTGCCGCCAGGATAAATAAACCTTGGTTGGCGCCAATATCAGCGATGCAGGATATTCCGGGTAAATATGACTGAAAGAAATAAAGCCCATAAACATCGTCTAAAAAAATATCAACAAATGAAGTACTGGTGGCGTTGTCATTTGAGAAAGCAGGGTTTATAAAACGATTATTTATTAAAATTTTTTCGGGCATCCGCCATGCTGCAGCTCTGGTGAATTGTATACCTATCTTTTTTGCATTCTTTTTTCTCTTAAGAATTATTTTTATTTTTTTAAAAAAATTTTTCAAAATTGGTATGATTAATTTTTCATAGACCTATGCCTCAACTAACCGGCATCGTAATAATTAAAAATAGACCTAAACAAATAATTGTATAATAAAACCTGCATTGGTTTTTGTTTTATTATTTATCCCGCTTACCAAACTGCCATTGACGTACAGCAAGGAGAGCGAAATTGTATTGATCTGCCGGTTTAAATGTCTTTCCATCCAACAGAACAAAATCAAACATTTTAAAAAAGGAAAATATCTCTTCTTTCTTCCGGTAGCCGTCAATGTACACTGCCTTCACACGTTCTGCTTCAAACAGCTTCCTGGCGCCCTCCAGCACCTCGTACTCATGACCCTCCACATCAATTTTTATAATGATCGAATTGCCCTCAATATCAAACTGGTCTAATCTTTTTGCCTTTATTTTTACCGTGGGACCGTTTTTTAAGTGGTAGGAATTGGCCTGACTTTTTTCCGCAAAAACATGTGATACGGTTCCTGTAATAAATTCCAGCTCTTTTTCATCATTTGATATGGCGTTATTGAATGCCTTAATTTCTGTGTGCGCAGTTGTTTTTGCAAGCCGTCTAAAAGTATCCGGGTTGGCTTCAAAAGCATAAATCCGGAACCCTTTGTACAGGATTTGAAACCGTTGAAACGTGGCAGAAAACAATCCAACATTTGCGCCGATGTCTACAAATGTGGTATCACCGGAGATAAACGAGGCAAGATTGATCAGCGCCGGCACTTCATCCCTGAAAACGCTGCTTTTATAAGCATAATTACTTGCCCGGAGGTAACCATTTTCTTTTATTGAATTAATATATAAGTGCGTGTTGAATATGTCCACCGGCTTATTTTTATCTCCATAATATAACCGGGTAAGAAATTTCCTCAATAAAGGTTTCTTTATAAAGTATTTGTCAACAATCCCCATTATTCCCATAAGCTCATTTTTTTATGTAAATTAAAAACTGTCATCCTTATAAACTAAAGTAACAAAAACTTTAATTATTATCCACGATAAATTAATATCGTCCTTTCATGGTAACCGTTCACCGGGTAATCGCCTCCTGAGTCATCAGAAAACTTATACCTAAAAACACGAAATCTGTAATTTATTCTTGGAAGTTAAAACCTATCTTTGTAAAGAGAAATTGATTACCCGGATGGACAACGCAGTGGTGAAAAGCCCGGTTTATTTTATATTAGCAAACAGTCGCGCTTTATTATCCGTAAAACCAGCCTGCCTGTTTTTAAACAGCAAGGTTCGCTTACAGAATCAGCAATTAAATTTTTCGTTTTTCGTTGTATATGGCAATTTGCCCGTTTTACCGCGGGACTGACAGGGTAAGTGACCGAAAAGAAAAAACCATCCTTAAGTGCTTATCCTGTCTGTGAGTGAGCGTGGCGAAGCCTTAAAATAAACAGAACTATCAAAACAAAAGTTTGGTGAACAAGAAATTCATACTACCAGGTCTTTTCTTCCTTGTGATTATTACTGCCTGTAACCCGCCGGCCTACCTCAGGCATGCGGTATATTTTCAGGACAGTGTTACGGCTGCGGAAAAAAATATCATGCACAATCCGATTGTCATCCGGCCTGGTGACAGGCTAGGTATTGCAATAACTGCTGTTAATAAAGAGGCCGCTGAAGCATTTAATGCAACTCCGGCGGCAGGTGAATCAAGTACAGGGGGGTATCTAGTAGATTCAGCGGGTAACATCCAGCTTTTACAGTTAGGTCTTTTACATGTAGCCGGGTATACCACCCCGCAATTAAAAGATACCCTCCAGCAGGAACTGGTTGGCTATATAGCCGGGCCGCTGGTAACCGTTTCCATTATTAACTTCCAGGTAAATATAATGGGCGAAGTAGGGAGCCCGGGTGCCATTACTGTACCGGACGGGAAGATGAACATTCTCCAGGCTATTACCCGGTCGGGAGATATTACACAATACGGTAAAAGAGAGAATATACTCGTTATACGCGAATTGAATGGCGAACGTACCTTTGGCAGAGTAGACATCTCTTCCAACCATGTATTTGAATCGCCCTATTTTTATTTACAGCAAAATGACATTATATATGTTGAACCTGCTAAGGCTAAATTCAATGAAGTGGCTATCAACAAAACCCTACGTAATATTGGTATTGCAACAAGCCTGATCTCTTTTATATTAGTGATTATAAGTTTAGCCACGCGATAATATGGCAACGATTACAGCTCCAAGAAAAGCCAATCCGAAAGAAGAAGAAAACGAATTTTCCTTCCGGGAATTGCTGGTAAAATCATCTAATTATTTACCACTGTTCATAGTTTTCCTGGTTATCTCATTTGCTCTTGCCCTGGTCTATATTCATTATCAAACGCCTATTTACAGCACCAGTATCAAGGTTTTACTAAAGGATATTAATACCAAGGGCGGCAGCCAGACGGTTTCAGACCAGGTGCTGCCCCAGGCCTCTTTTACTACAAAAACCAACCTTACCAATGAGATCGAAATATTAAAATCGGCACAACTAATGGCGCGCGTTGTAAGTAATCAGCAGCTTAATACTGTTTATCATTCACAGGGAAAGGTAAATACCTTTGAATTATTCGGAACGGGTAGCGATAGTAAGTTCATTAAATTTTCAGCCATCAGGGATTCCAGCCGTTATTATTCAGTGATGATCCAGGTGGATGAAGACGGGAATATCTATACAGTGAACGGCGATAAGAAAACGAAAGCCCGGAATCATATGCCGGTGGTAACCCCGGATTTCACCTATGTTATTGATATTGTAAATACAACGCTGTTCCAGCCGGATAATAGATATACGGCCAACTGGATACCCACAGCAGCCATCGCATCCCAATTGGCGGGCTCCTTAAATATTTATCCTTTAAGCAAGGAGGCTACTATTTTAATCATATCCACCACTTCCCAGGTGCCTTTAAAATCGCAGGTGGTGCTGAATAGCCTTATAAACGAGTATAGTAATTTTACTGTTGAGCAAAACAACCAGTTTGCCGACAATACCATCCGGTTTATCGACAATGAACTTTTGCTTATATCGGGCGAATTGAACAGTGTTGAAAATAATATAAAGAGTTTTAAGCAAAACAATGCACTGGATATACAAACGCAAGGAAGCACTGAAGTAGGCAGGGCGCAATCATTAGAGGATAAATTAAACGACCAGCAAGTACAAATGAGTGTAGCAGATATGGTGGGTCAATATATCAATAACCCACAGCGCAGGTTTGAACTGGTTCCTTCCAACCTGGGCATCGGTGATGCAACTTTAAATGGCCTTGTTGGCAACTATAATACAGGTGTGTTGAAAAGGCAGGAGATGCTGAAGACAATGGGTGAGAAAAACCTAGAGGTGAAAACACTGGAGAGCCAGTTAGATGATCTGCGTGCCAAAATAATGGAAAGCGTTGACAATGTAAAAGCGCTTTATACCAATATTTACAATAATGCGAATAAAGAATATCAAACTACTTTAAGCCAGATCAACTCGATCCCCGAGAAGGAAAAGCAACTGATCGAAATTGAAAGGCAGCAGGGCATTAAAGAAAAGCTGTATCTCTATCTTTTACAAAAAAGGGAGGAATCACTTATTTCGCGTGCCGCGGCAACCGGCAAGAGCAATTCTATTGACAGTGCGCAATCGGGTGGCCCCATCAACATTAAAAATTCCAATGTATACCTGATGGCTTTATTTGCAGGGTTGGGTATCCCCTTATTGATCGTTTACCTGATGGACCTGATGAACGATAAGCTTACTACGCGCCAGGAAATATTGAAAAACACGGAAGCCCCTATTATCGGGGAGATCAGCCATTTTGCAGACGAGGAAAGAAAGATAGTTGCCGGTAAAACAAGGGGTATATTACCGGAACAATTCAGGATCGTACGTACCAATCTCCGTTATTTTTTACCAAAAGGAAAAAGCAGCGCCTGTATCCTTGTAACTTCTACCATGCCGGGGGAAGGCAAGACCTTTGTATCCATGAATTTTGCCGCTGTGCTGGCCGTTTCGGGAAAGAAGACGGTTTTGATTGAATTTGATATGCGCCGGCCAAAGATTGCAGAAGCATTAGGCTTAAAAAAGGAACATGGCGACCTGGCTGCATTCCTGGCAGGGGAAATTAATCCTTCCTCAATCGTTCGTAAGGTAAAAGAGGCAGAAAACCTGTATGTTATTACCACATCCTATGTGCCGCCAAATCCTGCCGAATTACTCCTTTCAGGTCAGATAGCGGTTTTATTTGAATACCTCCATAAAAATTTTGATTTTATCGTAGTGGATACGCCGCCACTGGGCATAGTTAGCGATGCAAAAGTGCTGGCGGAGTATGCCGATTTGAGCATATATGTAATACGGCAACGTTTTACACAACGCAAGCAGGTTAAAATGCTGAATGATATTTATCTTGAAAAAAAGCTTCCAAACCTCGCACTGGTTGTAAACGATGTTAAGGCAAAAGGTATCCGGGGTTACTACGGTTACGGTTACTACAATACCGGAGATTACGGCTACGACTACAGCATTGGATATGAATATGGCGCTGATAAAAAAACAAATAAGAGTTTGTGGAAAAGGTTTAAGAATTTTTTCAGGTGATCTCCAATAAAGAAATGTCATTCACTGTCTGCTCACGAAATGCAACGTTTTGAAAACGAAAATAATTGCACCATACAGTAACATTATCACATTGCCGAATTCGCCAATAGCGATGATGCTTATCAATAGCCATGACTGACTACCGTCATCATTACTGGGAAATAGGCGCGAAACAGCCACTCCTTGATCTTAAATTAAAAGATACCTGGGAATACCGCGATCTCTTATGGCTAATGGTACGCCGCGATTTCGTTTCGGTTTACAAGCAAACCATTCTTGGCCCGCTCTGGTTTATCATACAACCTTTATTAACCACGGTAATTTATACGGTAGTATTTGGTAACATTGCCGGCATTTCCACAGACGGGTTGCCGCGCCCGCTTTTTTATATGGCAGGCATCACCTTATGGAATTATTTTGCTGATTGCTTTCAGAAAACTTCCGGTGTATTCAGGGATAATGCCGGTGTGTTTGGCAAAGTATATTTCCCCAGGCTCGTGGTACCCATCAGTAACCTGGTGAGCAATATGGTTCGGTTTGGCATCCAGGTGCTCCTGTTTATTGCTTTTGTGGTTTATTATGCGTATGCAGGAACTGCTATTGCGCCTAATGCATATTTGTTGCTCTTCCCTTTTTTGGTAATATTGATTGCGTTGATGGGCTTGGGTATGGGTATGATTGTTTCGGCGCTTACCACCAAGTATCGTGACCTTAGCTTCCTGGTAGGATTTGGCATGCAGTTACTTATGTATGCCACTACTGTAATTTACCCGCTTTCAGCGGCGCCTGTTAAATACAAATGGTTCATCATCGCCAACCCAATGACGAGCATTATTGAAACCTTCCGCTACGGTGTTTTAGGTACCGGTACATTTAGCTGGTCATTATTAGGTTACTCAACAGCTTTTACTTTAATAGTGCTGTTTACCGGGCTTATGATATTTACAAGGGTGGAGAAAAATTTTATAGATACGGTGTAGTGTGGTTGATGGTCAACGGTCAACAGACGACAATAACATTAACGGTTTAAAATTATTCGTTTTATTTACATTGAACAAGGCAACAATAAACCTGCTTAACAAGCTTAGGGTTGTAAAACAGGTTTTATTAAGTAAGCCGCCGGCAGCAGATCCGGAAGCCATTTATAACTGCCCTGTTTGTGGTTCAACCGGCATAAGGATGCACCCGGTACCTAAGGATTATTTAATACAATGGCAAAAAAATCAAACAGTACACAATCCATTTTTTATCGAAACGATGAACCTGGGCTTGTATGCCTGTTCAAGATGTTATACACCCGACAGGAACCGGCTGTACGCATTGTATTTAAAGCAATATTTAGATAAGGGGGGAAAAATAAACTTACTTGATATAGCACCCGATACAGGCTTATCAGCATTTATAAAAAAATATGCCAATGTGATATACAGAAGCATGGATCTTTTAAGAAGCGACGTAGATGATAACCTTGATATTACAAACATGCATGCTTACCATGATGAACAGTTTGACTTTTTTATCTGTTCGCATGTGTTGGAGCATATACCCGACGACTTAAAGGCGATGAAAGAATTATACCGCATTCTTAAAAAAGGCGGCAAGGGCATAGCAATGGTACCCATCAACCTGCAATTAAAGGAAACCATGGAAGACTCAAACTGCACAGATGAATCTTTACGGTGGAAATATTTTTTTCAGGGCGATCATGTACGCATGTATGCAAAAGAGGATTTTTTAAGCCGGTTAATGTCAGTAGGCTTTACTGTTGAACAATTAGGAATTGATTATTTTTCAAAAGAAGTGTTTGAAAAGAATGCCATTTTTCCAACCTCTGTTTTATATGTGGTTAGTAAATAACCTCATCCCAATCCTTCTCCACAAGTGGAGAAGGGCAAGAAATTATTAATGCCCATCGCTATTAAAGTTGAAAATCTGTCAAAAGCTTACCGCTTGGGTATGATCGGCACCGGCACATTGGGCAGCGACCTGAAACGCTGGTATGCATTGAAAACAGGGAAGGAAGACCCATTCCTGAAAATTGGGCAAACAAACGACCGTACCGTTAAAGGAACAAGCGATGTGGTGTGGAGTTTAAAAGATATAAATTTTGAAATTGAACAGGGTGAAGCGGTTGGTATTATTGGAAAAAATGGTGCGGGTAAAAGCACGCTGTTGAAAATATTAAGCCGTGTTACAAGCCCTACCACAGGCAAAATAACCGGTAATGGTCGTGTGGCAAGTTTGCTGGAAGTAGGCACAGGCTTTCACCCTGAACTTACTGGCAGAGAAAATATTTATCTTAATGGTGCTATTCTCGGCATGCGTAAAAAAGAAATAAAAAGCAAGTTTGATGCGATTGTAAATTTTGCAGGAGTAGAAAGATATATTGATACACCGGTAAAAAGATATAGTAGTGGCATGTATGTGCGTCTTGCCTTCGCAGTTGCAGCTTATCTCGAAACAGAAATATTGATTGTGGATGAAGTGCTGGCGGTGGGTGATGCAGAGTTTCAGAAAAAATGTTTGGGTAAAATGATTGACATTAGCAGAGATGAGGGTAAAACAATCTTATTTGTAAGCCATAATATGGCGGCAATTAAAAACCTTTGTTCAAAAGGCGTTTACTTATTAAATGGCAAAATAGAATTAATAGATAACACTAATACGGTTGTAGCAAAATATCTTGAATCTACATTTTCATCGGCTTCAAATAATTATTCGTTAGATCTGATAAAAGAGCGTAAGGGACAGGGAAAAATTAAAATAACTTCTTTCGAGATAACTGATACCGAAGGGAAAATATTAAATATAATATATCCGGGAGATGAAATTTGTTTTCGATTGAAATACAAATCAGAAAATATTTCAAATCATGTAAGAATAGTTTTAGGTATATATACAAACCAGGAAGAAAATGTTCTGCGATTTGATTCTTATGTAAGTAATAAAGATGTTTTATTCACTAATAATTATGAGGGCGAACTGATATGTAAATCGAACCCACTTCAACTTTCAGCAGGAAAATATTACGTAAATATTGCACTTATTGAGGATGAACAATTGCAAGACTATTTAGAATCTAAATGCAGTTTTGAAGTGTTTGAGGAAGACTACTTTAATACTGGCAAAAATTTTTCACCTGATCTTACCAAAGTTTTAATTAAACATGAATGGATAGTGAAGTAACCCTATCAGAAAAAGAAATTAATTATTTTCCTAATTCTGTTGGGGATGTGGATGGAAGCGTGTTTACTTATAATGACAGAATTTTTAGAGTAATTTGGAATCAAACTTTAGCCGAAGTTTATAATGAATTATTACAAAGCCCATTGGCAGATGAATTATTTGAAAATGGGCTTATAAAGACAACCGTAAATAAGAACATTAAAATTCAAGGAGCTGCTTTAATACTCGAACATGAAAAAATATCATTCCACACTGTACCCGGAGAATTAACAGATAAAATGTTTTGGGAAGCATGTAAAACTATAATTAATGTTTTTCAGATTTTAAGTAAAAATGGTTATTCCCTTAAAGATGCGCATCCGTGGAATATCCTTTTTAAAAATGGCAAAGCCATATTTATTGATTTTACTTCAATAGTAAAAAGAGAGGCAAACTTAAAAATATGGTTTCAGGAATTCTATCAGTATTGTAGTGTACCGATATATTTAGCATCGAGTCGGCGTTTTAAGAAATTCGCCTGGGATTTTCGAAAAGAGAATGGAATAGGATTTGGAACAATGCTTATTAAATCAGCATTATTTAAAAAAGTTTTCTTCTTGATTAATCAATCACCAAGTTTTCAAAACGCTGATGCTTTTTTAAATGATTTAATAAAATGGATAAATAAAAAAAAACCTTACAATAAAGATGAGGGAGACTGGACAAATTATGATCAAGGGGAAGAAGATGCCATTATTAATCCTAAAACAATAAAAGAGAGTTTTGTTTTCGAAATTTTAAAAGATGTTAAGCCTAAAACAGTTTTAGACACTGCTGCCAATAAAGGTTTTTTTTCTGAAATGGCAGCACTTCTTGGTGCTTCTGTTGCTGCCTTCGATTATGAACAATATTGCGTGAATGCTTGTCAATCAAGAGCTGAAATAAGAAATTTAGATATCACACCTATTTTGATGGATTTTAAACATCCTATACCTGCAAGTGATATCGGACTTTGTATACCAGATAGCTTAACGCGCTTTAAAAGTGATATAGTAATTGCCGTAGGTTTAATACATCATTTATGTTTAAGCCAAAATTTTCCGGTAAAATTATTTTGTAAATTATGCTTGCAATACTCCAAGTGTGGTATTATCATGGAATATATTTATCCAGAAGACTTTTATGTATCACAGTGGCATGTTAATATACCCAAAGATTATTCCTTAGAATCTTTTCTAAATTATTTTTCCATTGAATATCCAAACTACAAAAAAAGCGCGATAATCACTGACAATGGCATTAAACGAATTTTTATTTATTGTTATAAATAATTTAATAAGAGTGTTGATTTATAAAACAATTGTCTTTAACAGATTTTATATTTCAGCGCCAATTTATGGGTAAAATAAAAGCTATTATTAAGTCAATTATTTCATTAGGATATATTAATAAACCTGATGAAATAAATGAAAATGCGTGGTCTGGTAATTTTACAAGTTGGCTTGACGCAAAACAAAATTGCACCGGTTATGAAAATAACAATATACTTGAACGTTGCAAAAGCTCCTTGTTGAAAGTAAAAAACGGCGAAGCTGTTTATGAAAGAGATTCAGTTTTATTTGATAAAGTTCAATATTCATGGCCCTTACTTACATGTTTACAATCTGTTGCTTCAGAAAACAATAATTGTCTTCATGTAATTGATTTTGGCGGATCATTAGGCAGCAGTTATTTTCAAAACAGGCATTTTCTAAAAAATATTTCTTCTTTAAAATGGATAATCGTAGAACAGCCACATTTTGTTGATTGTGGAAAAGAAAATTTTCAAAATGAACATTTAAGTTTTGAACATACTATAGATGAGGCATTAAAAAAAAATGATGTTCATTGCCTGGTTTTATCCAGTGTATTACAATATTTACCAGATCCTGTTTTTTGGATTGAAAAATTTTGTTCGTATAATTTTAAAAATATTTTAATTGATCGTACTGGTTTTACTTCAGGAAATGAATCTGTTTTAACTGTTCAGAAAGTGCCAGAAACTATATATTCTGCTTCATATCCATGTTGGTTTTTTAACGAAAGTAAATTTTTGAGCCTGTTTGAAAACACGTATAAACTTATTTCCGAGTTTGACGATTGTTTTACAAACCGAATAGAGAACAACAACTCCTCGTATTATTGGAAAGGATTTTTTTTGAAAAAATTATGAATAATAAAGTTCCCTATTTAAATCTTGGTTGCGGTCTGCATTATCATAAAGATTGGGTAAACCTTGATTTTGTGAGTACAGGGGAAAATGTAATTGCGCATAATTTACTCAATGGCATACCTTATCCGGACAATACTTTTTCAGTAGTATATCATTCACATGTATTAGAACATTTCCCAAAAAAAGAGGCAAAAAAATTTATAACAGAATGTTTTAGAGTACTTAAAAAAGATGGGATTTTACGGATTGTTATCCCTGATCTTGAATGCATAATAAATGAGTATGAACAATTGTTGAGTCAATTAAAGAGTAATCCCGATGATCCGTATTTGAATGCTTGTTATGATTGGATTTTACTTGAATTGTATGATCAAACCGTTAGAAATTATGGCGGGGGAAGTATGGGAGAATATCTTGGACATGACTTGTTGATTAATGAAGACTTTGTTCTCAGAAGATGCGGGTATGAAGTAAAGTCTCTCCGAAATTATCTTATGTCGCTCAAAGCAGGCAATCGAAACGAAATATCAAATGTTACAAAAAAATCGAAAAATTATTTAAAAGAGATATGTTTATTTATCAGAAATTTTCGACCGACATTAAAAATGCGGATAGTAAAAAGACTACTTGGTCCGGAGTATAAATTTTATGAGATAGGAAAATTTAGAAGTCAGGGCGAGATACATCAATGGATGTATGACAGGCATTCTTTAACCCGCATGCTTTTAGAAACAGGTTTCAGGAATGTACAGGTTTGCAAACATTTTGAGAGTAAGATTCCTGATTGGGAAAAGTATTTATTGGATTCCATGAATGGTGATATTAGAAAACCTGATTCATTATTTATTGAGACGATTAAGTAATGTATTATTTTACCACCTACTTCGACAAAAATTATCTTTCACGGGGGCTTACATTATACGAATCAATTAAAAGTCATGTATCCACTTTCAAAATATTCATTCTTTGTTTAGATGAATTTACTTACGATTTTTTCAAAAATAAAAAAGATGAATATAATAATGTTGTACTGATAACGCTTGACGAAATTGAATCTCATAATAATCAATTAAAAGAATGTAAAACAAACAGGTCTAAGATTGAGTTCTATTTTACATTAAGTCCGTACCTGCCTTTATTTGTTATTGAGAAATATGAAGTGCCACATATATGTTCAATGGATGCTGACTTGCTTTTCTTTTCTTCGCCTGAAAAGATTTTTAAATATTTAGATACTTATTCTATAATAATAACACCCCATAAATTTACCATAGCAATAGAGGAAGTATATAAATTCGGTTTGTACAATGTAAGTTTCCAGGTTTTTAAAAATGATGTGGATGGAATTGGATGCCTTAAGCTATGGGAAAAACAATGCATTGAATGGTGTAAAGATGAGTTAGATGAAGTTAACGATAGGTATGCAGATCAAAAATATTTGGACAAGTGGCCTGAATTATTTAAGGATAAAGTGAAAGTTTTAGATGATGATGTAAGCGGTTTGGCACCCTGGAATATTAGCAGTTATCACATAAGCCAACGCAATCAAAAATTTTATTCAAATAATAATGAAATAATATTTTATCATTTTCATGATTTTAAAATAATAGGAAAAAATTGGGTTGCAAACGGATTTAAATATTACCAGGTTAGAGAGCAAATTGCTTTGAACAAATTATACCTTTTTTACTGGAAAAAAATTATAAAATTTCAAAAGATGCTTAGCATTTCGAAAGATATTTCTTCAAGAGTTGTGTTTGATAATAAATGGAAAAGCATTGAAAAAGCAAATTGTTTATACTATATTTTATTTAAAAGATATATCGTAAGTATCATTTTTTCAGACCTGCCTGATAACAAAAAGTATATTTTAAAGAAAGTAAATGCCTGAACTTATTAGCTTACCTACTTTTTCAGATGCACGCGGATCTTTAACCGTTTTAGAAAAAGTTATTCCATTTGAAATTAAACGGCTTTTTTATATTTATGGAGTCGATAATTCTGTGAGGGGAAGGCACAGGCATCATAAAACTATCCAGGCTGCTATATGCCTCACAGGAAGCTGTACAATAAATAATGACGATGGATTTTCAAAATCAGACTTCCTGCTAAATTCACCTGATTTATGTTTAATTCTTTATCAAAAGGATTATCATTACATGTATAATTTTACACAGGATTGTATTCTTTTAGTAGCAGCATCAGAACATTTTGATCCAAACGATTATATATACCAGCCGTATGACTAATTGCGTAAATAATCGATTTAATTCATATAATATTTAATGATTTCCTTTTTTGATTTAAAGAAAGTAAATCTGCGATATCAGCAATCTTTTGAAGAAATCTTTAAGGAAGTTCTTCAGAGCGGCTGGTTTATTAAGGGTAAAAAGGTTTTAGAATTCGAAGAAAAATTTGCGGATTATTGCGGAGTAAAATATTCAATTGGCGTAGGAAATGGATTTGATGCCCTCGTACTTATTTTAGAAGGGTTTAAGCAATTAAACCTGATGAAACAGGGAGATGAAGTTATTGTACCTTCCAATACATATATAGCTACAATATTAGCCGTTTCCAAGTCAGGATTAATACCTGTACTGGCAGAACCGGATGAAAAAACATATTTAATAAACCCTGTTGAAATTGAAAAAAAAATAACACCTAAAACAAAAGCTATAATACCCGTGCATTTGTATGGCCAAGTATGTAATATGGATGCCATCAACGCAATTGCCCAAAAATATAATCTGAAAGTAATTGAAGATTCTGCACAATCTCATGGGGCTATTTACAACAATAAGCGATCAGGAAATTTAGGAGATGCCAGTGGCTTCAGTTTCTATCCGAGTAAGAACTTAGGAAGTTTAGGTGACGGCGGCGCCATTACAACTAATGATGACAAGTTAGCTGAGGTTATTAAAGCGTTGCATAATTATGGCTCACATGTAAAATATGAGTTTGATGTTAAAGGTATAAATAGCAGGCTCGATGAGTTGCAGGCAGCTTTTTTAATAGAGAAATTAAAATATTTGGATGAAGGAAATGAACGCAGAAGAGAAATAGCCTCTATGTACTTAAGTGGCATTAAAAACCCTCAAATTGTTTTACCAACATGTGTAAAACGTGAAGGTCACGTATGGCACTGCTTTACAGTAAGAACAAAAAACAGGGATCATTTTCAGGAATATTTACAGAGGAACGGAATACAAACTGTCATCCATTATCCAATACCTCCACATAAACAAAAAGCCTGCAGCGAATGGAATAATTGCTCCTTTCCTGTTTCTGAAGAAATACACAGCACAATTATTTCATTACCTCTGTCTCCGGTTATAAGTGATGTAGAGGTTGAACGGATTATTGATGCAATTAATCAATATTGACACGGAAAATTGCTGATCTGGATTATTGGGTTCCGGCTAAGCCATGAAATTTATTAGGATTCAATTTATTGGCGGTTTGGGAAATCAACTTTTTCAATATGCTATAGTGAGGGCGCGGATGCGTAAAAATGATTTTCTTTTATTCGATGTTAGCAATTATAAGAATGATCTTTATAATCGTCATTTTATATTAAATAAATATTTGGTTAAAGGCAAAGCTGTAGAAAGCAGTAACCTTAAACGATTTTTTAATCCTCATTCAAAACTTAATAAACTTCTTAAAAAATTAAACCTGTTTGTGAACATTTATGAAGAAGGATTTTATGTTCATCAAAATCTGGATTCGAAGTTTAGGATGTTTACCACGCTTCGTGGTTACTGGCAATCAGATCGTTATTTTTATAAAATCCGCAACCAGTTATTGCAGGAAATTGTACCTGAACAATTACCGCCATTACCTGCTTATTTAAATAATGATGAGACTGTAGCGGTACATATAAGACGAACAGATTATTTGCAGGATGAACGTTACAACTTTCTTGGCAAAGCATATTATGATGCAGCAATTGAAGAAATAAAAACACGTGTTCATAAACCTTTTTTTATATTTTTTTCAGACGACATTTTATGGTGCAGGCAAAATTTTGCAGCATCAGGCAGCCTATTTTGTGAAGAACCGGAGTGGCAGTCCGATTACCTGCAGCTTTACTTAATGGCACAATGCAAACATCATATTATTGCAAATAGTTCTTTTTCATGGTGGGGTGCCTGGTTGTGCGCAAATCCCGGGCAAATAGTTATAAGACCTGCGCGGCCATTTAAAGACGAATCGTTGCTGTATGAAAATTATTATCCTGAAAAATGGATAGCCGTTGAGAATTAATTACATGCAAAAAGGAATATCTGTTATTATTTGTTGTTACAACAGCGTCTCAAGGCTTTATGAAACTTTACAACATTTAGCCGTGCAAAAAACAAACGCAGGTTTGTGTTGTGAAGTGATTATTGTAGATAACGCTTCCGCAGATGATACTGCTTCCTTTGCAGCAACAACCTGGAAAAATTTTAATACACATATACCATTAAGTGTGGTTACAGAACACAAACCCGGGTTAAGTTTCGCACGACAACGGGGCGTTGGAGAAGCAATATATGAGTATATTCTTTTTTGTGACGATGATAACTGGCTGGCGAATGATTATCTTGAAAAAGGGTTCGAGCTGATAGATACAAACACTTCTATCGGCGCTATTGGCGGGTTGGGAATGGCTGTAAGCGATATGCCACTGCCCGAATGCTTTGATAAATATCACGGTGTATACGCAGTAGGCGAACAAGGTGTAACTACCGGCATTATCAACAACAGGGGATATGTTTCCGGGGCTGGTATGATAACACCAAAAGCTGTTTTTTTAAGTGCAGTAAATAATAACTTCCCTACTATATTAACGGACAGGAAAGAAAAGGCATTATCCGGAGGCGGGGACGTGGAATATTGTTTACGGCTATTGTTGCAGGGTTATAATATTTACTATAGTGAAGAATTGAAATTTAAACATTTTATACCGGCGTACCGGCTTACAGACGAATATCGTAAAGGTTTATTGCAGGGCGCCGCCGATGCACAATGGATATTAAAAGAATATTTCGAAGCGGTGAAGATAAAAAGAGCAACAACCCGCAGCCGCCTGCAATTAGTGATAAATGCATCAAAAGATTTTATAAAAAGTTTCATGCGAAGAAGAAAGCCAAATAACGCTTCTCTTAAATTACTGTACTATCTTTTTAATATTGGTTTTGAAGGTCGAAACGATCTGGCTGTGATCAGGCATTTTTATAAACACAAGCGGAACATTAAAAACCAGGATGTTATTAAGGGTGGTTGAAGTTTCTGTTATAATGCCTGCCTACAATGCTGCCGCTTTCATTCCGGAAAGTATAGAAAGTGTATTACGGCAAACATATACCAACTGGGAACTGCTGGTAGTAAATGATGGGTCTGTTGATGACACGGAAAGCATTGCTCTGGCATTTTGTAAAAAAGATCAGCGGATAAAATATTTTTGGCAGGAAAACGGGAAGGCAGGCAAAGCAAGAAATCACGCTTTAAAACATGCAGCGGGAAAATATATTGCATTTCTCGATGCGGATGATGTTTGGTTACCTCAGAAATTGGAAATCCAGCTAAACCAAATAGAAGAAAACAAGGTTGACCTTGTTTTTTCAGACGCATTTGCATTTACCGACGCAAATACTGACCATTTAGGGGTGTTGCATTCCGGAAAAGGATTCTTTAATTTGAAAAACGGCATAGAAGATTTTTTAGCATTAAACAGGATACCCACCTTAACAGTGCTTGCCAAAGCTAATATTATTCAGCAGGTGAAAGGATTTACGGAGGACAGGAAAATTCCGCAAGCGGAAGATTACCATTTATGGCTGAAGCTTTTAATGAGTGATTATTCTTTTTTTGGCGCCGATGCTGTACTTGGCGGTTACAGGATACATTCATCCGCCTCAAGTCACGGGGATAAACTGGTGGTTTCTTATGTAATTGAGGCCTTTGAAGACCTTAAAAAAAATCACAAGCCGTATAAAAGCCTTTTGAATATCTACCAAAAAAAATGGTTTAGCCGCTACCATGCTTCCAGCAATAACTGGAGTAAAAAAGATTATAAAGCCCTGATTATTAAAAACTGCAAGTACGTTGAAAAGGGGTACCTTATTTTCCTGTTTAGATCTATGTATTTTTTTGGTGGTTTACACATAACAAGAAGAATAATGAATAAGCTGGTGAATGCATAAACAATCATTCAGGTTTAATTGAGTTTATATAAAACTGATATTGCTGTAATTATTCCCTGTTATAATACACCGCCTGAGTTTTTGCAGGAAGCGATTGACAGTGTAAAAAAAAACAAAATTCAAAGCGGCTATAGCATCACCATTGTTAACGATGGCTCAACAAACGCTGCCACAATGAAATATTTAAACACAATTAACGATACTACTATACAGGTTATCACCCAGCAAAACAAGGGACTTGCCGGTGCAAGAAATACCGGTATAAAAAATACAGCAAGCGAATACCTAGTTTTTTTAGATAGTGATGACAGGTTGAAACCAAATTATATTGAGAAGGGTACAGGCGTATTAAACCAGCACGCTGAAACAGGTGTTGTATATGCCAACGCCCAGGCGTTTGGTGATGGCAGCAGGGAAAATTTTGTTGCCAAACCTTTTGATATTGTATCCTTATTGCTTACCAACCATATACCCAGTTGCGTGGTAATGCGCAGGAAAGCCTGGGAAGATGTGGGCGGTTTTGACGAGGGGCTACGGAAATTTGAAGATTGGGAATTCTGGATCAGCATTTATAAAGCAGGCTGGAAATTTCATTTTATTGAGCAGCCTATGTTTGAATACCGCATCCAGGCAAATTCACTTCTTGGGGAGTCGGGTGAAAAAGATTTCAGGAATGCTGTGGCCTACATCTATAAAAAACACTGGGATCTTATATATGAAACCTATCACCAGTTGTATGCTGCACGCATCATGTATCATAATGATATGAAAAGGCCATTCAGATCGTTTTTAAAATACATGAGATATAAATTTTAAATGGTATCGTCTCTGGCAACGCTGCATGAGGACGGATCAAATTTAATATGTCAGGATTAGGCAACTGGCTTTATTACAAAAGAAAGTTTAAGCTGTTTTTGTTGCCTGGTCTTGGGTTATCGTCAAAAAATAAAACAATCCTTGCTTTAAGTTATCAGCATAACTGGGAATTGCCGGAAGGCTGGCAGGTAAATTATTTTGATATCAACTCAAACGTAACCGTAATACAATCTCCTGATCTTATTATTGAAAGAGAATTTAACGATGGTAAAGCGGAATACAGTTATTTATACGATCACAATTTAAAGTTTATATCGCCAAAAATTTTCTGGTTTATAGATGCACATGTTGCTGATATAAAAAGGGTTCGTTATTGTGATTATTTTGATTTTGTATTTGTGGCGCAATCACCTTATGTCAAACATGTAAAAAGCATTTCAAACTGCAAAAATATATTTTGGCTGCCACTTTGCTTTCCTCATCCTGATGCCGAAATAGCTGATAATACACAACCAAAAAAATACCCGGTTTCTTTTATCGGAAAATTTGGTGATGGTTATGACAAGCGGAATGACATGATCAGTTTTTTACAAAATGAATATAAGGACAACTTTTTCGCAATCACAGATTATCATGACCCCAAAAAATTAATACAGCAATCCAAAATCACCACGAACCAGTCGCTAAAAGACGATCTGAATTTCAGGGTTTTCGAAACGCTTGGATATGGAACCGAATTAGTAACCAACTACGTTCCTGACCTGGAAAAGATTGAAGGTTTGAAAGAAAAGGTTCATTG
>CAXSDU010000002.1:68703-100374 GCA_964236165.1 uncultured Parafilimonas sp.
AAGGAAATATAGAAGGGGTGCTTTTAAGCGCTTTCCCGGAAACGGAATGGGCTGAAATACAAGCATGGGTTAAAAAAAATCACACGATGAAAAAACGACTCGCCGAAATGCTTGAAATGATAAATACGGGAAAACAAGTGGAATATAAATAATTGCTGAATGAAAGATGTTATACTTACCACAGCAATAGATTATGATTATGAACAAATAAAATTGTTTTTAAACAGCTTAAACTCTTTTTATACCGGGGAAGTGGTTATTTTTTCTAATTACAGTTATAATCTTAAATATTTAAAGTTTAAGCTCAGGGTAATAACTGTATCTGAAAACCTGATTGAGGAAACATCTAGCCTGAACATTAATAGTGCAAACAATTTTCGTTATCCTTTGTATTACGATTTTTTAGAAAAAAACTATTATGATAACATATTACTTACGGATGCAAGAGATGTAATTCTGCAAGCAAATCCATTTAATAAAATAAACGACGATTTGTTATATGTTGCAGCGGAAGATAATTTTATCGGCAATTGCACTTTTAATTCACATTGGATTGAAACACTCTATGGAAAATCTTATTTAGAACAACATGCAACCCAGGATATAATTTGCTCTGGGACCACTTTAGGGAGGTACAATATGATTGTTGAATACCTTAACTATATTTCTTCTGAAATAAAATTATTCAGCAAAAACCTTGATACCGGAAACAACACTTTCATATTGGATCAGGGGATACATAATTACTATTGTACCAAGTTTAGTGATAAGGTGAAAAAATTTACAAACAATGATGACTTGTTTTTTACGCTGGGTTATACAGAATTTTTAAAATTGAATAAAGCGGGTTTGCTTGTAAACGATAATAACCGGGCTTACGCCATAATACACCAGTACGACAGATTCAAATGGTTAAGTAAGCATTTTGAATATCAATTAAGAGATACTATACAAAAAAACGACAGCCTGAACCTTTCTATAAAGAAAGGGCTGAAGAGAAATGTAAAAGAAGCCATCAGGTACGCGTCTTTAAAAAGTAATTAAGTTTTGGTATTGACAACGAATGATAATCCCATAGTTTCTGTTATCATTCCAAATTATAATCATGCGGTTTTTTTACAACAGCGGATAGATTCAGTACTTAAGCAAACGTATACTGAATTTGAACTTATCATCCTTGATGATTGCTCAACGGATAACAGCAGAAACGTGATTGAAACATACCGGGATGTGCCAAGAGTCAGCCACATAATGTACAATGAATCCAACAGCGGAAACCCGTTTATACAATGGGACAAAGGAATTAAATTAGCCAAAGGTGAATATATATGGATTGCCGAAAGTGACGACTGGTGTGAGTTAAGTTTACTTGAAAACCTGGTAAAAGGGTTAAATGAGAAACCTGATTGCGTGGTTAGCTATTGCCAGAGCTATTGCATAGATAACCACAATCGTATTAATTTTCAGTCTAACCATATAAGCCTTGGTGAATATGTAAATGGAAAAGATTTTATAGGCCGGTATATTCTTAAAAGAAACCCGATATTCAATGCAAGCATGGCTGTCTGGAGAAAGAACGTCTATTCTAAAATTAAAAAAGATTATATTAATTATAAACTAACGGGCGATTACTTTTTTTGGATCGAACTATGTGCGTATGGGAATGTGTTTATTTCAGGAAAATTGCTTAACTATTTTCGTGAGCATGAAAAAAATGTGAGCTTTAATTCTACAAAGAACGGGCTGCGTTTTATGGAACAAATTCCCGTATTGAAAAACTTGCTTGAACGGAAAATAATAACGCCAGCAGATTATTTAGCAGGTTTGAAAAAATTGTACGCAGATTTCAGGCTGCAGCAAAAAAATATTTCAGCAGAAAATGCAGTTGCTATAAAAAGACTGTTTACTCTTTATTCAGGAGCGCGGTATAAACTTGACTTATACGTTTTTCAAAGATCAATACAGGCTTTTTCAAGAAAGCTGCTGCATATATGATGTCAGTCCCCCTGGTATCCATAATACTTACCAGCTATAACCAACCCGGATTACTGGAAAGAGCTTTTAATTCTTTAATTCATCAAACGTATAAAAACATTGAAATAATTTTTGTTGATGATTGCTCAGGTGATCCAGGTAATAAAAAATTTATTGAAGAATGTATCACCGAACATCCCAGTATAACAACTGCTTTTTACCAGGAAAGAAATGTAGGTATACCCGCAAATAAAAATAGAGGTTTTAAACTGGCAAAGGGAGAATACATAACCTATCTGGATGGAGATGATACCTACTATGAAAACAAAATAGCGTCTGAAATTGAAACCTTTTTAAAACATCCTGAGGTTGATGTTGTTTATTCAAACTTTGATATTAAAAGCTTTGATGATAAGCTTTTGTCAATTTGGTCTAAAGATATACGACCCCAGGGTAATATTTTTAAAGACATCATTCTTAATAAATTTCCTGATTGCCACACACACCGCTATGAATTATTTAAACGCAGGGTATTATACAACTTAAATTTTTATGACGATCAATTTTCTGTTTATCATGACCTCGATTTTATGTTACGCTATTCATTAAAATACAAGGTGGCTTATAACGACAACATCTGTAGTTCTTATTATAAAAACCCTGAATCCATCGTATCCAAAACACGGAGTTTGGCACTTATAGAACAACAGGAAAAGGTCTATGCCAAATACAAGGAAGAAATAAAAAAGAATCATCTCGAAAAGGCTTTTAATAAATACCTGCAGAGTTTACAGATTAATAAGTTGTTTTATCTTGAAAGGTTGGATTATGGAAAACTTTTCAGCAGTTTTTTAAGTGCCCCGTTTCAATTATTTAAACTGTTGCGGATAGCTAATTATTTACATAAAACAAGGGGTGGTACTTCATAATTTACTTTCATGAAAAAACTGCTTGTAACAGGTTCATCGGGTTTAGTAGGTTCGGAGGTCTGCGCATTTTTTGCACAGGATGGATACGAGATTCATGGTATAGATAATAACCAGCGTGCTATATTTTTTGGACCTCAGGGAGATAACCGCAGGAACCAGCAGCGCCTGCAACAACAATTAAGGAAATTTCATCATCATGAACTGGACATAAGAGACAGGCAGGGCATTCCCGCATTGCTTAAAGAATTAAAGCCTGATGTAATTATACATACCGCAGCACAACCCAGCCACGATAAGGCGACTGCCATTCCCTTTGATGATTTTGATACCAATGCAGGCGGTACATTAAACATATTGGAGGCTGCCAGGCAATTTGCTCCGGAAGCGCCATTCATTCACATGAGTACAAACAAGGTGTATGGTGACAGACCTAATTCGATAAAATTAAAAGAACTGGAAACGCGCTGGGAATTTGATGACCATAATTATCTTAATGGTATACCGGAAACGTTCCCGATAGATCAGTGTAAGCACTCTTTGTTTGGCGTTTCTAAAACAGCCGCAGACGTTATGGTGCAGGAATACGGCCGGTATTTTAATATGCCTACCTGTTGTTTGCGTGGCGGTTGCCTTACTGGGCCAAATCATAGCGGTGTTGAATTACACGGCTTCTTAAGCTACCTGGTTAAGTGCAATATTGAAAAAAAGAAATATTTTATCTATGGTTATAAAGGAAAGCAGGTACGGGACAACATACATGCTTATGATATAGCCTGCTTTATGAAAGTATTTATGGATAATCCGAGAAGCGGGGAAGTATACAATCTTGGAGGCGGAAAAAGCAATACCTGTTCCATACTTGAAGCTTTTGCAATCACAGAGGGTTTTACAGGTAAAGCACAGGTGTATGAATATATTGATAAGAACCGTGAAGGTGATCATATATGTTATTACAGTGACCTGGAAAAAATGAAATTGCATTATCCAGCCTGGAATATAAGTGTTGGACTAAACGAGACAATAAAACAGATTGCGGAAAGCTGGAAAACAAGATTGAGAAGTGAAAGTGTTACTGGTTAGTGACGCAACCATGTGTGTTGATGCAGGCGGGATTTCTCAAACGCTGTATAATGTGTTTTCATATTTAAACCCTGCTTCGATCCTTTGCATCTCGGATTACAGGGTTTATAAAAAAAATCCGCCGACCCAACCATTTGAAAACGTATACCTAACTTACAAATTCAACACCATTCACCTGCCTGCTAACCGGTTTTCAAAATATTCAAGAGGATTTATTGAGTGGTTAAACTTTAGTATCAATAATAAACTTCGTTCTTTTTCCAAACTGCGTAAAGCCATCAAAGCCTTTAATGCCGATGTTGTAATATCATGCTCGTTTAGCCCCGTGGGTATATTAATGCATCATAAATTACTACAAGGAATATCATATAAAAATATTGTTCCTTATTTTATGGATGATTGGATGGAGGGTATGGATATCGCATGGGCAGGCGGAGGTTTGCAAAACGATATAAAGAGATTACTTACTAAAAACAGATCATGGTTTACCATCAGTAAAAACCTTTCTGAAATTCTTATCAGCAGGTATGGTGCATCCCCCGATAGAATACTGGAAGTACATAATCCTGTAAGCTTATCCGATTTGCCTTGCGTAGCACCTCAAACCGAAAAAGAAAAATATATTATAGCTTATGCAGGCGCTTTATGGGATATGCATTATGACGCTTTTAAAGTGGTGGCTCAAAGTATTTTTCATTTAAAAGAAAAACGAAAAGTTGAATTGGTTTTATATACGCCAAAGGAGTTTTGGAACCTGCGCAAAAACGAAGTAGAATCCCTTGGAGTTATATATGGCGGTAATATTGTATATAGTCAGATTCATCAAAAACTCTCGGAAGCAGACGGCTTATTACTTGTTTCTGCTTTTTCTAAAAAATGGTACAATCATTCAAAGAGCTCTCTTCAAACAAAGATTACAGATTATTTAAAAGCGCAGCGGCTGATTATCAGTTGCGGTCCATCTTATTCTGTTAACCATGATTTTCTTAAAGAAAACACGTGTGGTATTTGCATTGAGACAAATAAAGTGAATGAAGTTGCTGAAGAAATAGATGTAGTACTTAACAACATAATGGCTAACCAGGAATATGTACAGAATGGTAAACAGTGTTTAAAGAATTTTTCAAAGGAAATCGTTCAACAAAAAGTAAAAAACTTTTTAGAACAATTAAGCATACAACCCGGTATTGATATATGACAATAAGATCCATTATAAAAAAAATGGCAGGTAAAATGCCCTTTAAAGCAAAAACCTATTTACTGAATATCTTGCAGGCAAGTTTTTCTGATGAAGAGAGAATAACCCTGGGACAAAATAATACCTTTTTATGCCTGCGCAGGTTAATGCGCCATGGCTATGCGCCATCCTGTATTATTGATGTTGGGGCACATGAAGGTAGTTGGACACGAGAGGTTCTGAAAATTTTTTCGAACTCGAAGTTTATTGCAGTTGAAGCATTGCCCGACAAAAAGATAATATTGGAAAATGCTTTCAAAAACAAACCGGTTAAAGTGTATAACAATCTTCTGGGTGACAGTAACAGGTCTGGAGTTCGTTTTTATTCGATGGAAACAGGCTCATCTGTTTTAAATGAACTCACGTCTATTTCCAGAAGTGAGATACAGCTTGAGATGATAACACTTGATGAAATTTTCCAACGGGAAAATATACAAGGCAATATTTTATTAAAGCTGGATGTACAGGGCTTTGAGCTTGAAGTATTAAAAGGCTCAAAAAGTATTTTAAACCAGGTTGATGTAATTTGTATGGAATTAAGTTTTCTGAATTATAATGAGGGCGCGCCGCTGGCACATGATGTAATAAGCCAGATGCACGAACTTGGTTTTTATATCCTGGATATAACAAATTTTCACAGAAAGAGCAATGACTTTGTCTTGGTACAGTCTGATTTTGTTTTTATAAAATCGAACAATCCTATCAGGCGACAGTTCAATGATTTGAAGAAGGATTTAAAGATGATGGAAACATCTCATTAATTATATTTCTTACACGAGTTTATGAATGCCTGGAAATAAAAAGCCAATTGTCTTTTTAATTTGTACCGGACTCGGTAATATAAACAGGGGGTATGAATCTTTTTCCGGGGAATGCTTTGCGGCATTGAAAGACAACAATGAGTTTGATTTATTCCTCCTAAAAGGCGGCGGTGAAAAAAATAACAAAGAGCGGGTGATCTTAAACTGTAAAAGAAAAGGTCATATGGCAATGTTGCTAAGTAAAATTTTTAGAAAGGACCCATATTTTATTGAACAGTTTAGCTTCTTTATTTGCTTGCTGCCTTTACTTATCATAAAAAAACCAGGTGTTATCTATTACAGTGATTTTATATTAGGGACGTTTTTATGGCATATTCGTAAACGTTTAAAATTAGAGTACAGGCTGCTTTTTTCAAACGGTGCACCGAATGGGGCACCTTTTAAAACAGAAGATCATGTACAGCAGTTGTTACCGCTTTATTACAATGATGCCATACGTAAAGGCGAACCGGTCGGCAAACAAACCTTATTACCTTATGGATTTAATATAAATATCCGTGAACGCATAAATGCCATTAATAACAAACAGGAAATAAGAGCACAAAAAGGCATTGAAATAAATAAAAAAATAATATTATCAATAGGCGCTGTTAATACTTATCAAAAAAGGATGGATTATATTATTCGTGAAACTGCTTTATTAGATGAAGGTTATTATCTTATTATCTTGGGTCAATTTGAGAATGAAACTGAAGAACTGTTACAGCTTGCCAAAAAAAAATTACCAGGCAGGCATTTTATCGCTAACCTTCCTTTTAAAGAAGTAAGTGATTTCTATATAGCAGCCGATTACTTTGTGCTGGCTTCTTTAAGCGAAGGATTTGGGCGTGTGGTTATTGAAGCTATGAGTTTTGGATTGCCTTGTATTGTGCATGACTATATGGTTATGCACCAAGTATTAAAAGAAAATGGTTTATTTATTAACATGCAACTTGAAGGTGCATTAGCAAGTTGTTTAAGCCAACAAAAAAATATGACAGCTGCTGATAGAGCGTACCTAATTAATGCTGCTTATAATCTTTATTCCTGGGATAAATTGAAAGAGAAATACTCAGATATGATCAATAAAGCAATTCACAGCGACAAACTAATTTATCAATTTCCCTGAAGAAAACACTTTATGCATCCACATACAATTTTGACGTTTCAAAAATTTTGCCCTCACTATTTCAATACATCAAGCTTGGTTTTAGAAGTAGGTCCAGACAGGTTTCCAAGCTCTTTTCAAAAGATAGCCGGAGTTACTTTTAAAAGATGGGACACAATTGATATGTATTCTTCTGATAAATTAACTTATCAAAATATAGATGAGCTAACATTTCCTATAAATGATAATGTTTATGATGTTGTATTAGCCGCAAACGTTTTGGAGCATGTAAGAAAACCATGGAAATGGATAAAAGAAGTGTCTCGTGTTTGTAAAAACGGTGGTATTGTTATTTGTATAAATCCTGTTAGCTGGAATTATCATGAAGCACCGGTAGATTGTTACCGTTATTATCCTGAAGGAATGCAATCTGTTTTTGAAGAAGGCGATTTAAAAATTATTGAAAACCAGTTTGGAAATTTTAAGTATGATTTATCTAAATATAAACGAACTGTTCAGGGGTTAGATAAACAATTTTCTTTTTGGAAATTAAAATTTATACAATTAACAGGCTATCCATTAGAATATGCTTCTGATATCATAACTATTGGAAGAAAGACTAATCATGGTATTTAAATTAACCGCTCTAATGTTCTTTTCAATTATTATTCCTACCTGCAATCGTATTGAATTATCAAGCAAATGTCTTAATCAGTTACAACCACAGATACAGTGCATTACGCTGGATTCATATGAAGTGATTGGTACTGACGATAGCAATAATCCTGCAACAGAGGATTAATAAAATCATTTATGCCAGAAAATAGGTTTTAATGCTTTTCTCAGTAATCATACCCACCTGCAATCGGGTTGAACAACTTAATAAATGCCTTGCCTTATTAAAGCCTGATATACAATTAATAAATTCAGAAATTTATGAAGTAATAGTTAGTGATGATAGTAAAGATGATTCAACAATGATGCTTATTCAACAGAAATTCGAGCGGGTTAAGTATATAAACGGTCCGAAACGGGGGCCGGCAGCTAACCGAAACAATGGAGCAAAACACGCAAAAGGCGAATGGCTGATTTTTATAGACGATGATTGTATCCCGGAACCCGGTTTATTGAAAGCATTTCGAGGGCGTTATCTGCCCGGACAATTGGGAATTATTAAAAAAAGATATGGCAGAGTGCCCGGTAAATATGAAGGGTGGCTGTTTTTGGAGCGCAAATATTTGTGTAAATAAAAATTTCTTTAAAGAAATAGGCGGCTTTAATGAAGATTATACAATAGCTGCACAGGAGGATCAGCAACTTAAAATTGACATTGAGAAGTCTACTCATAGTATAATTTCTTTTTTAGCCGATGCAATAGTTATTCACCCGGTAAGATTTTTGAGCATTGCAAAAAAAATAAGTCAAATGCCTGTTGCATCCAAAAATTTTTGTTTGTATGCATATAAAAATAAGAACACGCTGGGATACAATTCTTTCTTTAAATTTTTTAAGAGCCAGATAACTACGCATGTACGATTTTCATTCCGGCAATTAAGAAAGAGAAAGTATAGAAATTTTTTTGTTGCAATTATCTGGCTTTATTTAGGAGTACCTTTAAATGTGATTAATTACTTAGGTTTTACATACCGTGAAAGAAAGCGTTAATGAAGGTTCTTTTATTTACCAGTAAAGAAGAAGATTATTTGCAGGATTCACTAATCCATGGTTTTAAGCAGTTAATAGGTAAGGAAGCCATAGATTTTCCGGAAAAAAAAATTCTTTATACTGATTTTACAAATTTAAAAATTATACATGGGAGCGGATTTACCTTATATGGGTTATTAAATTGTCATTTAAAGGCCGAAAAAAATTTTGATGTTGAAAAAAGTATTGTTGAAAATGAATTTGATCTGATTGTATTCACTTCAATATACAGGCAATACGATCTTTTCTATAAATATTTTAAAGCGCTTAAAAAGTCACAAAAAATTATTTGGATCATTGATGGTGAAGATACGCCGGTAATTTTTCCTTATATGAAAAAACATTTAAAACAATTCTTTTTCTCAGCCAAACCCCATAATAATTTTCTTTATTTTAAAAGAGAACTACTCCCTCAAACGATAAATAGTATTTATTTTGGATTACCTGTTAGCTTAATAAGCAATTTCCCATTGCCAAAACTTATAAAAAGAATCTCATTCTCTATCCCACAGGAAAAAATTATAAATTATCAGCCTGTAAAAAATAAATTATTTGTTCAGGATGTTGTTGACGAAGAAGTGGCAAAACAGTTGTACGGGCAGAAAAACCGCAGCCTGTTCAATTCGGAAAAAGATTACTATAATGATATTCAAATTTCAAAATTTGGTATCACTACAAAACGTGCCGGGTGGGATTGCCTTCGTCACTATGAGATAGCAGCAAATGGTGCGGTAATATGTTTTAAAGATTTAGATAAAAAGCCCGATTCATGCGCACCACACGGACTAATACCAAATTATAATTGCATTTCTTATTCTGATTGTACTGAACTGCTTAAAATTGTAAACAATATTTCAAATGAAATTTATCTGAATCTTTTGCAAAGATCTTTTAATTGGATCAGAGCCCAAACTACAATTCAAAGAATAAAAAACTTATTATCTGAGTTTGGATAATGCTGCTAGTTTAGTAAAATTGATTCTAAACGGTTTTCAAATTTAAACTGCTGTGAAATTTATTTACCAGTTTTTTTCTTTTATACAACATTGCAGTGTTTACTTTCGAATCAAGATTTTTCAAAGAAGGTTTTTTGTTTTAAAAACAACAGGCAAAAAGGTTGAAATAAAAAAAAATCCTGAAAAAATTATAATAATAATAGCGCATGTTGTACCAAACGCTAAAAATGAAGTTGAAGGAAAGCTGGGTAGGCTTACAGCGTGCTTAAATGCTTTGTTTAAATCACTGGCGCTTTTTGAATTTAAAATTATACTCTTAACAAAAGAAGGTTTTTCATTGCATCAATACCTGCCGGAGTATTTAAAACACAAAACGGAAGTTTATTATTCTCAGCAGCAAGACCCAATGTTTGTTGAATATAATGCGCATGATGTTTTTAAACTGCATGTAAATGCGTATGATTACTTTTTATTTTTAGAGGACGATATCATTCTAAATGATAGCTGGTTTCTTGAAAAGATAAAAAACTTCAACGATGCAAGCCCAAAAAACAATTTTGTTTTATTGCCACATCGCTTTGAATATTACATTGGGTTAAAATATTATTTTGAACAAAGTGTATTGATAAAGGATACGTTACAGCCCCATAAATATTTAGAGCAGTTAACAATTATTTCTGGTGGGATAAAGTTTTCGATTTATGAAAATCCACACGCAGCTTTTTATTGTTTGAACAAGGAACAAATGCAATTATGGATTAATTCAGGTTATAAATGGAAAAATAAGGTTGTTGCGTTTGGTGCGCTTGAATCGGCTGCAACTTTTTGTTTATATGAAAACTTCCAATTTTTCAACCCTCATCCGGATAATATATCATATTTCGAAGTGCAGCACTATGGAAACAAATATATGTTGAACAATAAATTTATAAGTAAGGGAAACGAATAATGGTCGAATATTCAGCAATAAACGCTGAAGTGCTTTTTCAGGTACCGGCAACGGCAAAAATCATTTTGGATGTAGGCTGTGGAACAGGGATGATGGGAAAAGTTTTAAAAGCGCAGGATAATAACAGGATTGTATATGGAATTACTTATTCTAATAAAGAGGTTGCGATTGCAAAAGAATTTTTAGATGAAGTTTTGGTTTGTGACATCAATAAAGAAATTCCAAAGATTGATATACTATTTGATTGCATTATTTTTTCGCATGTATTAGAGCATACATATTACCCTGAAGACATACTTAAAAATTATTCAAAGTTTTTGAAGGATGGTGGTGTTATTGTAATTGCATTGCCAAATGTATTGCAGTATAAACAACGATTTCAATTTTTAAAAGGTGCATTTAAATATTCTCCGAGCGGCGGGTTAATGGATATAACGCATTTTAGGTTTTTTGATTGGCAAACAGCACAGGAAATGATAGAAAATTCCGGTTTAAAAATAGTTTCGAAAAAAGTATCTGGAAATTTCCCACTGCCTTTAGTAAGAAAACTGGCTCCTTCGTTTGGAAAATTTGCAGATCGTGTATCACTCAGGCGCTGGCCGGGCTTATTCGCTTTTCAGTTTGTGTTTGTTGCAAAAAAATGAATACTTCAATGCCTGGCATGCCTTTAATTTCAGTTATCATTCCAACCTATAATTATGCTAATTATATAACTGAAGCAATTGATAGTGTTTTAAACCAGGAGTATCCAAAAGATAAAATAGAAATAATTGTTGTGGATGATGGTTCAACAGACAATACAAAAGACGTATTAAAAGATTTTATTCAAAATAATGTCATCAAATATTTCTATCAACAAAACGAAGGCAAGGCAAGTGCAACATATAAAGCTATTCAACAGGCAACAGGAAAATATATATTTAACCTGGATGCAGATGATTATTTTTTAGCTTGTAAAATTAAAAGAACGGTTGAAGTATTTGAGTCTGATGAAAGCATTGTACATGTAGCAACACCCGCAAAACAAATTTTGCCGGATGGCACAATTAGATTTGAATGTATTCCGGATGAATTCAAAGAGAAAAAAATACCCGGTAGCCGGTTATTACAATATTTTATGCGTAATAATATACTTTATGGCGGCGGAACAACTTATGCCGTTAAAGCAGCAGTCTTAAAAAATATACCAATACCGAGAGCAGTAGATATGTACATTGATGAATTTTTGATTGTAGCCATTCTCCCGCATGGAAATAGTTACTTTATAAAAGAACCCTTATCCGTATGGCGGGGTCATAATCTTAATTACTCCAATATTGATGAAAACAAAACGTCACATATCATAAAAGGAAAACGGTTATTGTCATCATCAAATGCGCTGCTTGAATTTTTAAAAAATAACCACTATGATGCAGATATTGTCAAAATATATACGCTGAAAAATGTAACCGCCGCGCTTGCCTATAAAGAATTATTAAATACCAAAGAAATAAAAGACATTGTGCATTATGCATTTGAAATATTCTTCAAACTGAAGCCGGGCTGGAGTGTTTTAAAAAAATATCATGCGTTAAACCGGCTGATACCAACGCCTGTTTTTAATATTTTAAAAAGACAGATCAAGAAAAAACAGCAAGCGGCCTTATTAACGTTGTAGTTATAAATCAATTCTGTGAACCGACATCTGGCAGGCGTTCCTGCAAAAAAAATTGGAAACCGCTAAACTTAAAATCCTTTTTATCTGCAGCAGCCTTGAACCCGAGCAGGACGGCGTAGGAGATTATACGCGCAAACTTGCACGTGCCTTACAACAAAAAGGGCATGCTGTTAAGATCATAGCGCTGAACGACCGGCGCATGCAAGCAGGAGCCTGGCAGGGAATTCAAAACGATGGGGATGGAGAAATAAATGTGCTCAGGCTATCAGAGACACTCCCCTGGAATAAACGCTTGCATAGGGCAAAGAAATTTGCAGCAGAATTTAACCCTCATTGGATCAGCCTGCAATTTGTGCCTTTTGGATACCAGATAAAAGGGCTGCCTTTTAATTTGGGTGAAAAACTAAAACAAATTTCAAAACAGTCGAGGTGGCATGTAATGTTTCATGAGCTATCGGTAAATAAGAATGAATCGTTCAAATTCCGTATCTGGGCTTATTTGCAGGTGCACATTATCAAATCTTTATTAAAGAAATTACAACCGGCTTTGATTACCACCAATACCGAAGTTTACCGGCACCAGTTGCGGGAACTGGGTTATACTGCTTTTATACTGCCGCTTTTTAGCAATATTGAGCGGGTAGTGGCTGATCAACCAGGCGTACTTTCAGATAAACTTCCTGCTTATTTGGTAAACAACCGCCCGGCTTATATAACCGGGACTTTATTCGGTGCCTTTTCCTTTAAAAGCTGGAACCTGTGTTCACTGTTGAACAAGCTTTTGGTACAATATCCCAACAGGAAAATCATAATCGCCTCCATTGGCAAAATGTCATCCGGCGTGGTATATTGGGAAAGTTTAAAAAATACTTACCCGGCTGTTTTTTTTTTAGAACTGGGTATGCAGAACGCGGTCTTTATTTCATACTGGCTTACACATTATACCGATTTTGGTATACTCACTACCCTGCCAGGGCTGGCGGGTAAAAGCGGGTCCTTTATGGCTTTTAAGGAACATGGAATACCGGTATTGTGTGCAGAACCCGGTGAAGTGCTGAAAGCATATAATATCAGGTTAGACGATGCACTCACCGTTGTAACAAATGATGATCAGCCCCTGGTCATCCCGCAAAAAAGGGTGCCCGCTGCTGTTCCTTTACTCGGGCACACCACAAAACAGTTTATTGAATTCTTAAACCTACAATGATCAACCTCGCTTTTACCTTATGTTCAATCAATTACCTGGCGCAGGCAAAAGCCTTATTTGAATCGTTGAAAACAACCAATCCTGGTTGGAAATTTATAATCGGTCTGGTAGATAAAAATAACGACCACGCCGACCTGTCTTTCCTGGAATGCGACATACTTGAAGTGGAGCAGTTGAACATTGATGGGTTTGATGAAATGGTAAGAAAATATACCATAATCGAATTGCTTACTTCGGTAAAGCCGTTTTATATCGAATGGCTGTTTAAACAAAACCCGGGTGTTGAAAACATCATCTATTTCGATCCTGATATCATGATCTTCCAGGCCTTAACCAGGCTGGAGAACAGCCTGAAAGAGTTCGACATTATTCTTACCCCGCATTTTACCACATCCATAAACGATAACTGCCTGCCTACGGAGCTGCATGTAATGCAAACAGGTGTTTTTAACCTCGGTTTTATCGGGGTTAAAAGATCCGGAAATACGTTTAATATGTTGCGCTGGTGGCAAAACCGGTTAAAAGATCAGTGTCTTATTGATTTGTCACGTGGCTTGTTTGTTGATCAACTCTGGGTAAACCTGGTACCGGCTTATTTTGACAATGTGCTGATTGAAAAACACCCCGGCTATAATATGGCGCACTGGAACTTACACGAACGGACTCTAAGCAAAGAAAACGGGGCATATTTTGTAAACGGGCAGCCCCTAGTGTTTTATCATTTCAGCCATTACAGCCCCGCCAATCCAGATATAATTGCAGGCCATCACAACCGTTTTTCCTTTGAAACACGCCCTGATCTGAAAGAAATATACGAACAGTATAAAAATGCGCTTATAAATAATAATTATTTTAAACTAAGGAATATTTCCTGCTTCTATTTAAACAATGAAAAGAAAAAGCAACGAAAAAGAGAAATGGAAACATTTCTGCGAATGGCTTTACCGGATAAATTAAAAGGCAGGCTGAAAAGATTGACAGGCAAATAAATAATACTTACTGTACTTATTTTCTAAAGGAGCGACAAACTGCCTCGTGCTCAACAAATGAAAATTTTAATTTTTTCATACAGATTTCACCCGGATGTTGGCGGCATTGAATCTATTTCAAAAATGCTAGCCGATTATTTTTCCAAGGAGCGACATCAGGTAAGGTTAATTACTAAAACAAAAGATATTGCAGCATCTGAATTTTCCTTTAGTGTAATAAGAAACCCCGGTTTGGTTCGAACGATCCGGGAATTAAAATGGGCAGATATAATATTCGAAAACAATCCATGTTTCAGTTTATCGTATCCTAATTTTTTAATTCGGAAACCTTCTGTAATAGTATTACAAACATGGCTTGAATCATTAAATGGTAAATATGATTTAAGACAAAGAACCAAACATTTTTTACTTAATTGCGCTTCTGCAGTAATAGCTTGCAGCGAAGCGATAAAAACCACTTTTGAAGAGGCAACTGTTATTCCAAACCCATATAATGAAAAACTTTTTAAAACTGATTTTAATATAAAAAGAACCAAGGAATTTGTTTTTTTGGGCAGGTTGGTTTCTGATAAAGGGGCTGATATTGCTATTAAAGCGTTACAAAAGATAAAAATCAATTATCCCTCGGCGTCTCTAACAATTATTGGCGACGGTGAAGAAATGCCTGTATTGAAAAAAACAGTGCAGGAACTGCAACTACATTCCAATGTATGTTTTAAAGGAATATTACAAAATGAAGAATTAGTTAGCTGCCTTAATGAGCATGAATATATCATTGTCCCATCCATATGGAAGGAGCCATTTGGTATTGTTGCGCTTGAAGGACTTGCCTGCGGATGCATACCAATTGTTTCAAATGGCGGAGGATTACCGGAAGCAGCCGGCAGTACAGGTTTGGTTTTTGAAAGAAAAAATGTTGATGCATTAGCTGAATGCATGCAACAGGTATTGCGGGTTCCGTCCACTTATCATTTAAACGCTTCTGCCCTGGAGCATCTGTATGCACATCGCATATCAGTAATCGGAGAAAAATATCTGGAGGTTTTTAAAAAGGCTTTAAATTAATTGACAAAAATCATAATAATCCACCCTACGGGTAATGAGTTCTTTAAGGCGGCTATAAATGGATTTTACGAAGCCGGGTGCTTAGGTTCGATATATACTTCCGTTGCCAGCTTCCCGGGTACACTATCTTATCAGCTGGGTTCGCTTAAAAAATTTTCGGATATAAAACGAAGAGTCTTTAATAATAACGTAAAAAATATTACGCATACACATCCCTGGAAGGAAATAGGAAGACTGTTTGCGGTAAAAGCAGGCATGAAAAAACTGGTGCAGCATGAGATGGGCGCTTTTTCCGTGGACGAAGTATATAAAAGCCTTGACAAATACGTGGCAAAAAAATTGTCTGCTGAAAAGCGGCAGGGCATTGCTGTAATATATGCTTATGAAGACGGCGCTTATTATTCTTTTCAAAAAGCAAGAGAACTATATATAAAATGCGTATATGACCTACCGATAGGATACTGGCGTTCGATGCATGCCCTGCTGGAAGCAGAAAAAGAAATAAACCCGGGCTGGGCGGCTACGATGGATGGCTTAAAAGATTCCCCTGGAAAATTAAGCCGTAAAGACAGAGAGATAAATTTGGCAGATGCAGTTTTCGTGGCTAGTAGTTTTACAGCAGCTACTTTAAAAGAATACCCGTTAAATATGCCTCCTGTTTACACTATTCCTTATGGATTCCCGCCTGTATCCGTAAAGGCGTATACATCTTTTTCACCTTTCCGCAAAATCAGGCTGTTGTTTGTGGGTGGTCTTTCCCAGCGTAAAGGATTAAGCTACCTGTTTGAAGCCGTGAAAGGTCTTGAGCAATTTATCGAACTCACGGTGGTAGGACGTCTTTCACAAGCGAACTGTGAACCTTTGAATCGTGCATTGCGTAAACATGTGCATATAAGCTCGCTCCCGCATCAACAGATACTGGAACTGATGCATGCACATGATGTACTGATATTTCCTTCACTGTTTGAAGGATTCGGGCAGGTAATTACAGAAGCGATGGCGCAGGGTACCCCGGTTATCACCACCGAACGGACAGCAGGTCCGGATATAATCCGGCATGGTGAAAACGGGTGGCTAGTAAAAGCAGGTGATATGGAAGGAATAAAAAACATTTTAGAACAATTAATAGCGCAACCGGCTGTGATTGCAGAAGCAGGAATGCAGGCGGCCGAAACGGCAAGAAAAAGACCGTGGAGCTCGTATGGTGAGGAGTTGGCGAAAACGATTATGGCAATTTAGAATTGAAGTGGATAATGGACAGTTGACAATGGACAATGAAAATTGCGAAATATAATTTGCGAAGTACGAGGTGCTAAATCCGAAATACAAAATCTGAATCATGAAGTAGAAAGCATATAAGCGAGCAGTGAATTGTGAACGATGATGCTATTGGCTGTTATCAAGTACAATTTGCGAAGTAGAGGCAAAAAAATACGTAGCTTCTTATGTTTTGGGAAATGCGAATTATTCATGACATCTTTAAAAAAAATAGTAAGCGAACAAAGAATTAGGAGGATGAGGTTATCTTAAGGAAATATCCATTTAATGAACCCCTTAAAGCCGCTATCTGGCTTTACTTTATCCTCCTGATTTTTGAAGGCGCACTGCGTAAGTGGGTGTTTCCCGCTTTGTCTACACCAATCCTGGTAATCCGCGATCCGCTGGCTATATGGATATTCATCCAGGCTCGCCAAAAAGGATATCTGAAATTTAATCCTTACAGCTTTTTTATGATTCTTGCCGGGGTGATAGGTATTTTCACCGCTATCACGATTGGACATGGTAATCTGTTTGTAGCCATTTTTGGCGCCAGGATTTTTATTCTTCAGTTTCCGCTCATATTTGCCATTGGAAGAATATTTCAGTGGGAAGATGTTGTAAAGATGGGAAGAGCCATACTATTGATAAGTATTCCTATGACCATTCTTATCGGCATTCAGTTTTATAGCCCCCAATCTGCCTGGGTAAACAGGGGAATTGGAGGTGATGCTTCGGGTGCTGGTTTTAGCGGAGCATTAGGTTATTTCAGGCCGCCCGGAACATTTTCGTTCACAACAGGTATTTCGATGTTTTATGGCGTTGTAGCGGCTTTTGTATTTTATTTCTGGTTTAATATACATTTGGTAAACCGTGTAATTCTGGTAGCGACAACGGGTGGCCTGTTGGCGGCTATTCCACTCTCTATCAGCCGCTCACTACTATTTGAAGTAGTGGTATCAATGGCCTTTTCTGTTGTTCCTTCCTGGCGCAAACCAAAATATGTTGGCAGGATGGTTGCCGCCGGTGTGGTTATTTTTATTATTTATCAACTTATAAGACAGCAGTCATTTTTCGCAACATCAACAGAGGCTTTTAATGCCCGGTTTGAAACAGCCAATGAGTCGGAAGGCGGTGTAAACGGGGTTTTGATAGATCGTTTTTTGGGAGGTATGATTTCTGCTGTTCAGAATGCTCCCAATTTACCTTTTTTTGGTTACGGCATTGGTATGGGTACTAATGTGGGGAGTAATTTACTTACCGGCGAGAGTTCATTTTTAATTTCTGAAGAGGAGTGGGGAAGAATTATCGGGGAACAGGGATTGTTATTCGGTTTTTTAATTATTATAGTAAGAGTTGCTTTTACGATAAAGACACTCCGGAGCGCAATCGCTTATCTAAAGACCACCGATGCCCTCCCCTGGATGATATTGAGCTATGCTTTTATTCCTATGCTCCAGGCACAATGGGGCCAGCCTACGGCATTAGGTTTTACGGTATTGAGTGCTGGTTTAGCAATTGCAGCATTGAATGTACCTGAACCGGAAGAAGAATATGATGAAGAGGAAGAAATGAATGAAGCACTGCCGGAGGATGTGACGGTGGAGGAAACGTGAAACGTAAATGGTGAAGAGGGAACGGGTGAGGGGTAAATAGAGAACGGGTGAGGGGTGAATAGAGAATGGAGAAGAGTAAATGGCCAACGGAACAGGAGTTTATAAATAATTCATTTCTGAATAAATAGATTGCAGTATCAGAACAAAATAAAAGTCATCCATTTCCAGAGAAAACCAAGACCAGGTTTTAATTATAGTATGGAAAGTATTTTTGCAGATTTGCGTAACCGGTTGAAAGATAAAATCAATTTTTCGATAAAGATCAGCAGCCGTTTTAATGATGGATATTTTTCAAAACTATATAACATCATTGAAGCAGCATTCCGCCAGGAAAAACATGCTATATCACACATAACCGGCGAAATCTATTTTCTTAACCTGCTGATGCGAAAAAGAAACGTATTGCTCACCATACACGATTGCCGGTTTATGGAAAGAAAAAAAGGGTTCAAAAAGAAATTAATGGCATGGCTGTATCTAAAAGCACCCGTAAAAAAAGCAGTCTTTGTAACGGCTATCTCAGAAAGTACAAAAAAAGATATTACCCGGCATACTGCTTATGATCCCGGCAGTATATACGTGATACCAAATGCTGTGCATGTTATCTACCAGCCTTATTCAAAATCATTTACCACTGGTAAGCCAGTTATCCTGCAAATTGGAACAGGTCCGAACAAAAATATAGAAAGGCTGGCCGAGGCCCTGCAGGGCATTACCTGCACATTAAACATTATCGGCAAAATATCTGCTGAACAATCCATTGTATTAAAGAAGAATGCAATTGATTATACCGATCACTACAACCTGTCTGAAAAAGCCATGCTGGAACAATACCAGGCTTGTGACCTGCTTACTTTTGTGTCCACTTCCGAAGGTTTTGGGATGCCCATTATTGAAGCTAATTGCGTAGAAAGGGCGGTGCTCACTTCCGATATTTCATCTATGCCTGAAGTGGCAGGAGATGCAGCCTGTCTTGTTAATCCATATAATGCAGTCGCAATAAAAAACGGTATCTTAAGATTAATAAATGATGAAGCTTACCGTGAAGAACTGATCGCCAATGGCAGGAAGAATAAACTGCGATTTGACGCTGACACCATTGCTAACCAGTATTATGCATTATATAAAAAAATCGCCACCAACTTTCATGAATAAAATTCCGGCAAAAGAGCTAACTGCCCTCATTCTAACCTGGAATGAAGCAGAAAATATTGGCAGGGTGTTACAAAAGCTGGACCGGCCGGAGAAAATTATTATTGTTGACAGTGGCAGTACAGACAACACCATCCCAATCATAAATGCCTGCCCCCATACGGAAATTTTTTACAGGCAGTTTGATACGCATGCCAACCAGTGGAACTATGGTTTAAGCTTGTGCAAAACTGAATGGGTGCTAAGTTTGGATGCAGATTATATATTAACGCCAGCTTTTACAGAAGAGATAAATTCATTAATGAAGCAGACTGAGTATGCCGCTTTTGATGCGGCATTCGAATTTTATGTGTTTGGAAAACCTGTTGGTAAAAATAATACTACGCCCCGACCCGTGCTTTTTCGTAAATCCTGTTGCACCTATTATGACGGGGGCCATACGCAGCGGCTGAGGATCAATGGTAAAACAGGCAGCTTTAAAAATAAGATATTGCATGACGACAGGAAGCCGTTATCAAGATGGCTAACCAACCAGGCTGCCTATTCTTTAAAGGAAGCAGCAATGCTTTCCGGCACACCCAACACGCATTTACCCCTCATTTTTAAATTAAGAAAAACGAAGATATTTGCGCCTTTTCTTGTTTTTTTTTACTGCCTGTTTATACAGGGATTGATTTTTAAAGGCTGGCGCGGCTGGCATTATACCCTGCAACGTACCATAGTTGAAATGCTGATAGCTTTGAGACTGACGGAAGAAAAAATACGGCTTAAAAATTTATGAGAATCTTGCATGTAGTGCCTTCTTATAAACCTGCTTACGCTTATGGCGGCACGATTGAATCGGTGGGCAGACTTTGTGAAGCGCTTGTACAGGCAGGTGAAAGCGTAACGGTTTTTACTACCACTGCAAATGGAAAAACCGAGCTGGATGTAACACCCGGTAAAGCATATGTACTGGATGGTGTGCGAGTGATTTATTTTAAAAGACAAACAAAGGATCATTCACATATTTGCTTTAGCCTTTGGAAGCGGTTATATAAAGAATGCAGTAACTATGATGTGGTGCACATTCATTCGTGGTGGAATATACTGGTGCTGCTTTCGGTTTTGATATGCAGGAAAAAAAAGGTAAAAATGTTTTTATCACCTCATGGAATGCTGAGCGATTACATCAGGCGTAATTCAAACAGCAAAAAAAAGCGCTGGATGAATTTCCTGATCGGGGAGTCTTTATTAAGATCAACTATTTTTCATGCCACTTCGGAGGCAGAATCTCTTGAATGTAAAAAGCTAATCCCCGGCTGGAAAGGTTTTGTTGTACCTAATGTTATCCATTTGCCTGATCTGCAAACAAGCAAAAAACAAAATGGACTATTTACCATTCTTTTTCTTTCACGTATTCACCCAAAGAAAGGAATTGAATTACTGATGGAGGCAGTGAGTAAACTTACAACCAGCGTGTGCTTATTGATTGCAGGTACAGGAGAACAGGATTATATTAACCGGTTAAAAAAGAAGGCGAAAAAGCTTCACATGGAAGACAGGATGAAATGGCTGGGTTGGAAAAGCAGGGAAGAAAAATTTGATACCTTAATGGAAGCCGACCTGTTTGCCTTAACCAGTTATAATGAAAATTTTGCCAATGTGGTAATTGAGGCATTACATGTGGGTACACCCGTATTATTATCTGCGAAAGTGGGCTTGTCAAAATTTGTTGCAGCACAAAACCTGGGATGGATCTGCAGTTTAGCACCAGGAGATATAGCAGAAAAAATCGATGCGGCTATACAGAACCCGGAAAAACGTGAACGTATACTGCAATCTGCGCCATCCATTGTACAAGAATATTTTTCTCCGGAAACCCTTATTCCACAATACCTGCAGCTCTATAATTCCTGATTGCTTATCCGCAAGATATATTGCTGCGCGCTGTTTTTATATTTTCCTATCCTTATTACGGTTACATTTCTTTATCCTTCTCGACAGCGCAGCACCAAAACCTACGAGTATCATTTTATCCCTTTACAAAGTACCATTGCCCGGATTGAAGATCCGGCCCAATATAATACGCCCGGCTACTGGCGGATTTTGCAGAGGGCTTGGCCGCCAATTTCCTGTTCTTCATTCCTCTTGGTTTCTTTCTCCGGTTTTTTCTTTCGCGTAAAAACTTTACTGTCCTGTTGTATGGTTTATGGCTGAGTATAACTATAGAGCTAACACAGCTTGTTTTTCATTTAGGTGTTTGTGATATTGATGATGTCATCCTGAATGGTATGGGCGCTTTTGTGGGTATTACTTTATGTAATGTTTTGCACCGGCGGCATCCGCCCAGGTAAGATTTGAATCGTCATGTGCGACCCGCACCGGTATCTACTGCGGATAAAATTATTTGTTGTTATCATATACTTTTTGTCTTGATACAAAAAGTAACAAAAAAATCAAGGACAAATGATAAGCAACACATTTGTCTATTCCTGCTATATGGCTTTAGTACTATTGCTTTCCCGGCTGTTGAGCATTGATATTTTATGCTAAGCAGTTCAATGGTTCTTTAAAGTTTTTTACGGTAAGTGTAAAATGCATGCTCTTACACGTTATGCTCCTGCCGGCGGCATTTATGGATTGGCTATCTGATGATTGAAATCGCGCATCCCAACATTATGAATGATTATAAATCTTTCTATCAAACAAAAATTAATGAAGCTGATTGGATGAAGTTGAAAAAGTTATTTTCTAAAACAATGATTGATTCAGGCGGTTATAATGTGCCTTTATTTCCTAATGATACTGTTGTGCTGAAAGCACCGGTGTATAAATAAATTATCTTCCTTTAAAATTTGCTTTGCGTTTTTCTAAAAAAGCAATTACGCCTTCATTTACATCTTCCGTTGTAAAACATTCACCAAATTTTTTTATTTCAAAATCGTAGCCTTGCTGTGTATGATCAAAGTTGTTTATTGTTTCAATAACTTTTGAAATAGCAACCGGCGCTTTTGTGTGAATAACTGATAATATTTTTTTTACTTCATTCAATAATTCACTTTGCGCAACAACTTTATTTACTATTCCATATTGTTGTGCATCATTTGCAGTAAACATTTCGCCGGTCATTATTAATTGCATTGCACGATTCTTACCAACCAATTGTGTTAAACGTTGTGTGCCACCATAACCTGGAATCAAACCCAAATTCACTTCAGGCTGACCAAACTTTGCGTTATCACTTGCAATAATAAAATGACAAGCCAATGCTAATTCGCAACCACCACCTAATGCAAAACCGTTTACTGCAGCAACGATTGGTTTTGATGAATTTTCAATTTTATCAAAAACATTTTGTTGCCCTTTTTTTGCAAGTTCTTCTCCTGACGTTGAATCAAGTTGTAAAAATTCACTTATATCTGCACCAGCAACAAAAGCTTTTTCACCAGTGCCTGTAATGATTGCTGATTTAATTTCTTCATTATGATATACTTCATCAATGGCTGCGCTTAATTCTTCAATCACTATTTTATTAAGCGCATTTAATTTTTCAGGACGATTAATTGTGATTGTGAAAATATTATTTTCTAACGATGTAAGTAGTGTTTGATAACGCATAATTAAGCTTAATTAATTTCTCTGTAATTGGATGATGAAAAACCAATTGATAGCCATCGGGATCAAAAACATATAATGCCATAAAGTTATAGCTGGTTTTAACCGGCGGCTTTACTTCAACATTATTATTTGAAAGATATTGATATAACTTATCTAAGTCAACGCAGAAGAAATACATTGAAGTATCAGCATGTGTTTTTTGTCTCACTTCATCTTTCGTTGCAGGGCGATTTTGTTTTTCATATGCAGTATTAAGCATGATTTCGACATTATTATATCGTAACCAAACCCAATCTGCATCATCGCTTTCTTTTGATGAGTTTACTAAATCAAAGCCAAGAATATCACGATAAAATTTTAATGCAGCGGGCATATCATACACTTGCAAAAGCGGGCATAACCCATCAAACTTTATTGCATTATTCATAGCTTAAAAATTTCTGTTTGTTTTCACCCAATCTTTAATATAGTCAGCTATATCTTTTGTATTAGCACCGGGTGCAAACAATTTTCCAACTCCTATTGCATTTAATTCTTTCATATCATCTTCGGGAATTATTCCGCCACCGGTAATTAATACATCATCCATTTGTTTTTCTTTTATTAACCGCATAATTTTTGGAAAAACAGTCATGTGTGCGCCGCTTAAAATGCTTATACCAATTGCATCTACATCTTCCTGCAATGCAGCATTTACAACCATTTCAGGTGTTTGTCGTAAGCCGGTATAAATAATTTCCATGCCTGCGTTACGCAAAGCAGTTGCAATAATTTTTGCACCACGATCATGCCCGTCTAATCCAACTTTTGCTACAAGCACACGCACAGGACGGTGATTTATTTTAATTGTATCCATCAGTAAAAATATATTGATGAATTAATTTGCCGGCGTAATTACAATATTTCGATATTCAATGGGTCCATGATCTCCCTGAATAAGTAACGGACCTGGTTCACCTTCTTTACTATTAATTGCTCCGCCGGTTATTCCAGGAATTTCACGATTGCAAATAACAGTTTTACCATTTGCAGCCACTGTAACCAGTCTGCCTATAAGTGTAATATCATAGCTCTGCCATTCTCCGGCACCTTTGGCTGTCATTTCACTTGGCGCGATAAAACCATAGATTGCACTGAACACATCTTTGTATGGTTCATCTCCATTTTCATCCTCAATCTGTACTTCATATCGTCCGCGTAAATAAACGCCGCTGTTGCTGCCATGCGGATAACGAAACTCAATATGTAATTTAAAGTCGTTAAAAGTTTTATCAGTTATTAAGTTTGAACCTGAAGCGGGACTGCTTATAATTCCATCTTTTGCAAGCCACTGATTTTTGCCTGAAGCATGCCATCCGTTTAAATCATGTCCATCAAAAAGTGTAATTGGTTTTTGCCAAACAGGCTCAGCGTTGCGATGAAGCGATGGAGCGCGAACGCCGGACCACTTATAATTTTTGCCATCTGCAGAAACCATCGTGCCGTTTAAAGTATCACCTTCAAACTTTGCATTGAATGAAAGATCATTACCTTCTTTTTCCCATTGAATAGGTATTGAAAAACTTATTTCTTCATTGGTAAAAGTAATTTTTGAAATAGGTCTTGCGCTTCCGCCGGTACTAACAAATTGACCAACTAATGTGCTATTGCCTGAAAGCTGTATCTCAAGCCATGAAGGATATTCTTTACCATCCATATTAACCGTTATATCCCATCTTCCAATAACAGCTGGTTGATCATCTTGTAATTTGTAATAATGATTTGCATTAGCGGCATCAAAAAGCAACAAAAAAAACATCATTATTATACATGAAAAAAAATGCATTTTAAAAGTGACTTTTTTCATAAAGCTTTATTTATTTAGGAGCAATAATTACAAAGATGCAATGCTTATGCGTGGCTGCATAAATTTTTTTATTGCTTTTTGGAAAATGCAAATGATGAAGAAGTATCAGTTTAATCAAACTTGTTACTGATAGAACTTAAAAATTACGCTTCCTGTATAGATTGAATTTATTAATTCATTTTCTTTTTTAAGCTACTAACCTGTTCTTGTAAATTATTCACCAAACCTGCAAGTTGATTTACATCCCATCGTTGTTGTGTATTCGCTTTGGTAATAACCATTTGCGCCCTCCAAACTTCAAGAATATCTTCCGGATTTAAATGATAAGGTTCGTATTGAGGATTATCGCTGATTAAAGTAAGTTTATTTTTATAGCGATTATTTTTCATAATGCGTTTGTAAACAATTCCTTCATTTCTAGAAACTACGATATATGTATTGTTTGCTTTAATTTCATCCATGGCTTCGAGCCGCTCACCCACAATTATACTGCCGCTGGGTGTAGGCAACATGCTGTCACCTACTATTTCAAAAGCGCGATACTCACCCGGTGCAAGCATGGGTAAAGTAAAAGTATTCAATTCATCAATAAATTCAGGATCGGCATAACCAGCGAGATAACCTGCAGCCGCTTTTACAGGTACAAAATAAATTTCATTAATATTTCCCTGTAATTTTAACTGCCTTCGTTTATCAATATAACTGCCACCTTTTTTTGAAGCAGATAAATCTTTTAATAACAACTCATCAAGACTTAGTTTAAAAATATTACAGAGATTTTCCAGCACATCAAGTCTTGGTTCAGCTCTTTCTTCTTCATAAGCACCAACCAGCGAACGTTTAATTTTTAGCTTTCGGGAAAACTCTTCTTGTGTCCATCCGCGCAATTTGCGTAAGTGCTTAAAGTTCTTTCCAGCATAACTCATAACTAATCGATTTAGCGCAATTTACTAATTATCTTAGTTTGTAAAAAATATTTTTACATTTACGTTATCAGGCAATGTTTAAGTGTAGATGTTTGAGGATTTGATTAACGGCAAATAGGAGCAGGAACAGCGATTAAAGGTATAAGGAAAAGCTTTATTCCTCATAAAATCCTTATAACTGATACTTTGCCATAGCATCAAACTTTGCCTTCTGTTCCTGCAAGTGATTATAGTAGTTGGTTTTGGTTTATAACAAGTTGGTTATATAATTTATACGTGAATTTTTAAAATAAGTTATCGTATAAATAAATTTTTTTAGGCTAAACCTTATTTTATCAACAAAAAGAATATTTCAATAAAATATTGGATGTTTTTTCCTAAATACGCGGAGCGTACATATTAATTACCGGAAGTTCAGCTGCGTAAATAACTTTTTTACTTTGTTTTAAATATTGAAGTTTGGGCTCATTGAATGTAAGTTCTGTAACCTGGTATGGCGGAAAAATGTAACAATTGTAAGGATGCATATCATCATATTCAACGAATACAATCCATGCATCGGGCTTATCTAAAATTATATCCCGCCGCGTTTTTGCTGACTGAAACGTCCATGATAAAGTATATTTTCTTGCGTTTGTTCTGCGTTGTGTTTTTACAGCAACACCAATATTATTTATTAGAAGATCATCGCTCCACGATTTTTGCGGCGCATCATAAATTGTATAATCCGGACCTTTAACTTCTGCATATTGCTGCAAAATAATTTTACAAGCCTCTTCGCCAAGTTTACTTATAAAATGATCGTCAATTATTTTTTTAGTTTGATGCTGATTCGAGTCGGTATAATTAACTGTTGTAACCACCTTATTGGCAAATTCCCATGCACGTTTTACAGCAATACGTTCTATTGTTGTTTGCATGATGGATGAATAAAATCTTTTCATTTTAGGATTGATTTTATAAAAATATTGAATTATCTGAAAATTAAATTACATGCCATTGAAGAGAATTTTTATCTTCATGCCCATTAAAAATTTTGTTATGAGTTTAAGATTAGGTGATGTTGCGCCCAACTTTAAAGCAACAACAACTGAAGGTGAAATTGATTTTTACGAATATCTTGGTAATGGCTGGGGCATTTTATTTTCGCATCCCGCAGATTATACACCTGTTTGTACTACAGAACTGGGCAAAACTGCTGCCTTGCAAGAAGAGTTTGCTAAACGCAATACAAAAGTTTTAGCGGTAAGTGTTGACCCGCTGGATAAACATAGAGACTGGATAAAAGATATCAATGAAACACAAAATGTGGAAGTTGGTTTTCCTTTGATTGATGGTGAAGATAAAAAAGTAGCCGAGTTGTACGATATGATTCACCCAAATGCATCAGCAACAGCAACTGTACGTTCTTTATTTATTATTGGTCCTGATAAGGTGGTAAAGTTGATGATAATTTATCCGGCAAGCACTGGCAGAAATTTTCATGAAGTATTGCGCGTGTTAGATAGTTTGCAGCTTACTGCCAATTATAGTGTGGCTACACCTGCCGATTGGAAAGAAGGTGAAGATGTAATTATTACTGCTGCTGTTTCTACAGAAGCTGCGAAAGATAAATTTCCTAAAGGTGTAAGAATAATAAAACCTTATTTACGCTATACACCACAGCCAAATAAATAAATTGGTTATTAGTGATAAACATCTCATTAAAGTTGTGAGATATTTATCATTATAGAATCATTCGCCTGCAAAAATTTAGGTTTTGCCGAATATTCAAATATAATTTGAAAAATAATTTGGTTTATATTATAAACTACTCTACGTTTGTATCGCAATCGAAAATTTAAAGAAAATGAAAAATTTAATGATAACTGCTTTTTTACTTTTAAGTGTATGCAGTTTTGCTCAAACTAAAATTAGCGGAAAAATAAAAGACACAAAAGGCAAACCTGTTCCCGGTGTAAGTAGTACGTTAAAATATACCTATGATGGAAGCGTTACTGATTCACTTGGTAACTTTAGTTTTACTACCGGTGAAAAAGGCAGTCATGTTATTGAAGCAACGAATGTTAATTATGATAATTACCAGGTTACAGTTGATTTAAATAGCTCACCCATAACTATAAATGCAAGTCTTAAAGAAAAATTTAATGAACTGAAGGCTGTAACTGTTACTGCAGGTTCTTTTGAAGCAGGTGATAATAAACGCGCAGCTACTGTTTTAACTTCAATTGATGTTGCAACAACAGCAGGTTCAAATGCAGATATTACTGCGGCTTTAAAAACTTTACCGGGCGCACAGCAAATCGGTAACTCAGAAGGTTTATTTGTGCGCGGTGGCACAGGTGAAGAAACTAAACAGTTTATTGATGGAACACTTTTAAACAATCCTTATTTCACCAGCATTCCGGATATTTCAACACGCGGCAGATTTTCTCCTTTTTTATTTAAAGGAACAGTGTTTTCAACAGGCGGTTATTCTGCTTTGTATGGTCAGGCTTTATCTTCTGCTGTAATTCTTGAATCAATTGATCTTCCTGAAAAATCGCAGGCTACTGCATCCATTTCTCCTATTATAGTTGGCGGTGGCATACAGGAACTTTCAAAAAAGAAAAATTTTTCCTGGGGTGTAGATTATGATTATGTAAATCTTGTTGCTTACTTCAATCTTGTTAAACAAACACCTGATTTTTTTAAGATGCCGCAATTTCATTCAGGTGATGCAAACTTTCGCATTAAAACAAACGGTGGTATTATTAAATATTACACAACATTCAATTATAATACACTTGGTTTACGCAGACCCGACATTGATAGTATGACTTACAAAGATGCTTTCGGCATTATTAACCATAACTGGTATAACAATTTAAGCTGGCGCCAGAATTTAAATAACGGCTGGAAGATGAATCTCGGCATGAGTTACAGCACTAACCGTGATAATATTACACAGCAAATACAGGATTCATCTAATCAACCTAAAATATTAAACTACCAACCATGGATAAGCAAAAATTTTAGTTTAAAAAGCCGCCAGGATTTAGCACAGGTAAAAGAAGTGTTTGAAAAAAAGCTTGGTGGTTTAAGTGCTATTCGTTTTGGTGGTGAATATTGGTATGGAAATAATCCGAGCACTTACATAAATATAGACAGCAATTTTGTAAACAAGATAAAAGATAATTATGCTGCGGCTTTTGCAGAAAGCGATATTTATGTAACCAATGAGCTTGCATTAAAACTTGGTGCGAGATATGAATATTCATCCATCATAAAAAAAGCAAATATTGCTCCGCGTATTTCTGCGGCTTATAAAGTGGGAGAAGGTGCGCAGGTTTCTGCTGCGTATGGTGTTTTTTATGAAAAGCCATTAGTTAATGAATTGATTTATTCAACACAACTTGGTTATACAAAAGCAACACATTATATTATCAATTATCAGCGAAATACGAACGACAGGATTTTTCGCGTAGAAGCTTTTTATAAAAAATATGATGACCTGGTTAAAACTTTTCCTGTATATAATAACGCTGGAACTGGTTTTGCAAAAGGTGTTGAATTGTTTTTACGTGATAAAAAAACTTTTAAAAATATTGATTACTGGATTAGCTATTCTTATCTCGATACAAAAAGAGATTTTGAAAATTATCCGCAGGAACTTGAACCAAATTTTGCAGCAAAGCATACTGCATCATTGGTTGTAAAAAAATTCATTACAAAATGGAAAGCCGGCTTTAATGCAACGTACAGTTTTGCAACCGGTCGCCCTTACTACGACTTTTTATACAATTATCCTGATAACAAATACAACATTGCAGACAAAGGCAGAACGCCAGATTATAATGCAATGGGCATAAGTGCTGAATACCTGCCAAGTCTTGGTAAACAAAATGCAAAAACATTTATTGTATTGTTTGCAAGCATTACAAATGTGCTCGGACAAAAACAGATTTATGGTTACAATTATTCTTTTGATGGTATAAATAAACAACCAATACTTCCTACAGCACCACGCTTTTATTTTATTGGTTGTTTCTTAAGCTGGGGCATTGATAGAAGCCAGGATGCCATCAATAATAATCTATAAAAATTATTCAGTAAAATAATGCACATGGATACAGAAAGCAACCAGGAAAATTTTTCACCTGATCAAAGCCTGCAGGTAATTGCTGAGATGATTGAAAAAGTGCAGAATGATAAACTACGCAAACTGGCCAAGAAAAGAGTAAGCTTTAAAATATCTGTGGCAATTGCTGTGCTAATAAACCTGGCGCTTATTTCCATTTGGTATTTTACCACAGGTTCTCAATCTTATTTTTGGCCAATGTGGCCATTGCTTGTTTGGGTTGTATCACTCATTATTCAATATTTTGAAGCTTATATGGGTACTACATTTTTTTCAGAAGACAAAGAGTATAAAAAATTAAAAGAACTAAGAAACAAATAATAAGCATAGGCAATTAAAATATTAAATCACTTTAAACAATTTATATGGATGACAAACAACGCGACGATATGCTATGGCAAATGGCAAAAAGAAGAGCTGCATTTAAATGGAGTTTTTCTGCCTATGTTTTTGTAAACACTTTTTTAATTGGCGTATGGGTTTTTTCAACTGGTCCCGGAAATTATTTCTGGCCAATATGGCCGATACTTGGCTGGGGAATCGGAATGCTTTTCCAATATTTAAGTGCTTACCAGGGCAATAATATTTTTACAACCGAACAAGAATATGAACGTTTAAAAAATCAAATTAAACAATAAAATAAAAAAAAATGAAACAATTACTATTAGTTGCAGCCGTAGTATTTTCTGTTGTTGCACAAGCACAAAGCGATAAATATGCAGATGCGATGAAACAAACTTTATCAGTAATGGACAGCGCAAAAACAACCGCAGATTTTGAAAGTTCAGCCGCAGCTTTTCAGCGTATTAGTGATGCAGAAAAAACACAATGGTTGCCTTATTACTGGGCAAGTTTAGCATTGGCAACGGAAGGCTGGCAATATTATCCGGATGCAAAAGGCGTAACAGTAATGAAGGTATCAGATTTATCAGGCGCTATGACAACATTGGCATCACGCATAAATGGTTTGCTTGATAAAGCAGATGCAATAGCAACTTCTAATGAAGATAAAGCTGAAATTTTAACCATCAGAAATATGGCCGCAACACAACAAATGCTGGTTGATCCACAAAGCCGCTATATGACTTTTGGCACAGAAGCCGGAACTGATTTGCAAAAAGCAATTGCCTTAAATCCAAACAACCCACGTCTTTATTATTTACAAGGTATGAGCGTTTTTGGAACACCGGAACAATTTGGTGGCGGCAAAGAAAAAGCAAAACCATTATTTCAAAAAGCGGTTGATCTTGGTAAAGCAGAGCAGTTAAAACCTTTATATCCACATTGGGGACTTGATATGAGTGAAGGAATGCTGGCAGCTTGCCAATAATATTTTTCGCACGGACATAGTGGAGATACAAAATTATTTTCTGTACGTTCTATTTACTCCGTGCGAACTTTTAAATTTTTCAAATGGAAAATCCTGAAAACGAATTCTCGCCACAGCAAAGTTTGCAGCTTATAGAAAGCATGATTAATCGTGCAAAAGATAAGTTTGC
>CAXSDU010000002.1:100426-101482 GCA_964236165.1 uncultured Parafilimonas sp.
TTTATCTATCAGGCTATTTATTCAAACAAAAAACAAAAGCAACAAAATGTTGTAACGTATACTGACCGTATTATCGGTTTTGTTTGGATAACTTTTGCCATAGAAATTATTTTATTAGGATTTCTTATCGGCGCTCTTACAACAGGTGAATATTACACGCACATCATTCATATATTATTAGCCGTGTACGGAATGCCTGTTTTTTTAACCGGTGTTATTGTTCGCTTCAAGCCATTAATTATTGGTGGAATTGCCTGCTGGTTTTTGTGCATCATATCAACTTTTATTTCAGTGTATGATTACCAATTTTTGTTTATACCGGTTGCCATGCTGATTGCGTGGATCATCCCGGGTTATTTATTGCGTGCGAGATATAAACAACAATAAAAATTATGAACGAGGAACAATTAACTGAACAGCAAAGCCTTGACCTTATTACACAAATGATAAATAAGGCTAAGTGCGATTATGAAGAAACAGGTGTAGGCGCTTTATTGTGGGGAAGTCTTGTAACTTTTTGCAGCCTTATAACTTTCGGTAATTTTTATTGGAAGATAACAGCGTTTTATTATATATGGTTTTTAACATTGTTTGCAGTAATTCCACAGATTATTATTTCTGTTCGCTCAGTAAAAAGAAAAAAATATAAAAGTTATGGCGATGAAGCAATGGGCGCAATTTGGATTGCCTTTGCCGTTGCACTTTTTCTTGTTTCTGTTTATAGCACTAAATACAATTTGCCAAATGCCGGCGCTTTGTTCATGATCATGTATGGCATTCCAACTTTTGCAACCGGTTATATACACCAGTTTAAACCTATGATTATTGGTGGCATTGTTTTCTGGCTTTGTGCTGTTGTTTGTTTTTATGTCCAGTTTCCTTACATAATGTTATACACTGCAGCATCTGCAATTATTGCATGGGTTATTCCGGGTTTAATTTTAAGAAGAAGATATATGAACGCAAAGAAGAATAATGTTTAAAGATCTCGACCCGATATTACATTCACAACTCAGGCTTGCAATTATGAGTTTGCTGATAAGTGTAAAGCAGGCA